>JBILLY010000802.1:0-3025 GCA_044375835.1 Opitutaceae bacterium | reverse complement strand
ATCCTCAAGATGAAACAGGATGCCGAATACGTCGCGCTCTGCGACGTCGACGCCAACGTCCGCGCCAAGGGCGCCAAGCTCGTCGAAACCGCCCAGGGCAAGGCCCCCAAACTCTACGCCGACATGCGCGAGGCCTTCGCCCAGGCCGACATCGACGCCGTGACGATCGCGACCCCGAACCACTGGCACAGCCTCGCCGCGCTCTGGGCCATGCAGGCCGGCAAAGATGTCTACGTGGAGAAGCCGATGTCCCACAACCTCCACGAGGGCCAGCAGATCGTCGCCGCCGCGAAGAAGTTCAAACGCATCGTCCAGCACGGCACCCAGAGCCGCTCCAATGCCACGCTCATCCGCGACATGAAGCTCATCCACTCGGGCTTCATCGGCAAAATCATCGAGTCCCGCGGCTACGTTTACAAAAACGGCAACCGCGGCTCCATCGGTCACGGCACCCCGGGCGCCGCGCCCGCCCACCTCAATTGGGATCTCTGGCAGGGCCCCGCGCGCGCCACGCCGTTTCTCGCCAAGACCGGCAAACCCGCCAAAGCCCAGCCCGGTCTCTGGGTCCACTACGATTGGCACTACTGCTGGGAATACGGCAACGGCGAGATCGGCAACCAGGGCGTGCACGAGATGGACATCGCCTGCTGGGGCCACAACCGCGGCCTGCCCGTCAGTGTATTCAGCGCGGGCGGACGCTTCGGCCTCGACGACTCCGGCCAGACGCCGAACACGCAGGCCACGACCTTCGCCTACGCCGACGGCTCGATCATGACCTTCGAGGTCCGCAACCTCGGCTCCTTCGAGGAGGCCGACGGCGGCAACTGCGGCAACAGCTTCTTCGGCACCCAGGGCATGTATGTCCGCGGCAAAGGCTTTTTCACCTACAAGGAAACGAAGGGCGGCCCGCGCGAAGCGATTCCGATTCCCGCCGACGCCCCGGTCGCGATCAAGGCCGACCGCTTCAAGCGCTTCTTCGACGCCGTCCGCTCCCGCAAGCCCGAGGACGTGCCGATGACGGTCCGCGACGCCCACGTCTCCTGCGCGCACTGCCACCTCGGCAACATCGCCTTCCGCGTCGGCCGCTCGCTCGCCTTCGACCCCGCGACCGAGACCTTCAAGGACAAGGAACTCAACCGCCACCTCACGCGCGAGTATCGCGCCGGCTTCGAAGTTCCCGTCGTCGCCTGAGGCGTCCGCCTCGCTCCGCGCCCGGCGTTTCCCCGCGTCGGGCACGCGTTCGTGTCCGTTCCCGTTTCCGTATCCGCCCGCCTGTCACCCCGTCCGCGTCTGCCCCACCCCCATGCGACTGCCCACGCCCGTTGCCCTCTTGTTCGCCGCCCCGCTCGCCGTCGCCCAGACCGTCGCTCCCACCCCGGCCGCGGTCGGCGCTGCGGAAGAGAACAAACCTCCCGTGCAGCTCAGCCCTTTCGAGGTCGTCGAGAACACCAAGGGCTACTTCGCCGGCAACACCATGTCCGGCACGCGCCTCAACTCGAAGCTCGAGGACCTCGGGGCCGCGATCACCGTGATGACGAAGGAGCAGATGGCGGACTTCGCCATCCTCGATATCAACGACATCTTCCTCTACACCGTCGGCGCCGAGGGCAGCGGCGAATACACCGACTTCGCGGTGAACAACAACGGCTCCGTCGCCGACAACGTCATGAACAATCCCCGCGGCGCGAATCGCGTCCGCGGCATCGGCGCGGCCAACATCGCCTTCGGCAACATCGGCACTTCCGGCCTCGCGCCCGTCGATCCGCTCAACATCGCCGGCGTCGAGATCAGCCGCGGGCCCAACGCCAACGTCTTCGGCCTCGGCAGCCCGGGCGGCACGCTCAACATGATTCCGGCCACCGCGGATTTTTCGCGCAACCGCACCTCGACCGGCGTGCGGGGCGACAGCCTCGGCGGCTACCGCTTCGAGCTCGATGCCAACCGCGTGCTCCTGAAAAACCGCCTCGGCCTGCGCGTGAGCGGCGCCTTCCAGCACGACGGCTACCGGCGCAAGCCCTCCGGCACCGACTCCGTCCGCTACAACGGCATGGTGAAATACCAGCCGTTCAAGTGGACGACGATCAACGCCTCCTACGCCTACTACCGGATGAACGGCAACCGGCCCAACACGATCATGCCGCGCGACGGCGTCTCGTATTGGATCCAGAGCGGCCGGCCCGCGTGGGATCCCGTGACGTCGACCTACACGCTCAACGGCGTCGCCTACGGCCTCAACGGCGCCGGCCCGCAGGCCACGCGCACCGCGATCACGAGCGACAACAACATCCCCGATGTCTTCCAGCGCACATTCTCCGGCGCGGACAAGAGCTACGTCTTCATCGACGGCGGCGCGGTCGCCTACTGGACGACGCCCACCGGCAACACCAACGCCTCCGTCTCGCCGCTACTCAACAACTCGAGCAACCGCTACATGGCCGCGAGCCCGGCCGCCGGCGTGGCCTCCGGTCGCTTTGCGAGCCAGCCGCTGTTCACCACGACGCCCACGCTCAGCGACGCCACCTACTACGATTGGTCCGAGGTGAACCTCGGCGCGATGAATCGCCTGATGGATCGCACGCTCACGTCGCGCGTGCAGCTCCAGCAGGTGCTGCTCAACACGCCGCGGCACACGCTCGTCGCGCAGGGCGACTGGGCGCGCGAGGACTCGTTGCGTTACCAGCGGAATATCTTCGGCACCGCCGCGACCAATTACCTGCTCGTCGATGTGAACGCGCGCCTGCTCGACGGCTCGCCCAATCCGTTCTTCGGCCGCCCCTACCTCGGCCTCGACCAGCCGCTCACGCAGTGGATTCCCGGTCGCGGCGAGACCACGCGAGGCCAGCTCGCCTACAAGCTCGACCTCACGCAGGAGAAAAACGCGCTCAAGTGGCTCGGCCTGCATCAGCTCACCGGCTACGACGAGTTTTCCTCCGCCATCACGCGCCGCTACAGCTACCGTGACGTGCTCGCGTCAAATCACTCCTGGGTGCCGCCCGGCACGCTGCCCGCGCTCAACGGCAACATC
>JBILLY010000803.1:0-3025 GCA_044375835.1 Opitutaceae bacterium | reverse complement strand
GGGCGAGCCGTCGACCCGTTCCATCACGAGCACGCATTCCGAGCTGAGTCCGGAGAAAACGCGCGGGGCGTAGACGCGGTCGGGGTGGGGGTTGAGGGTGTTGAAGTAGGCTTGGTTGCGGGCCTCGTGGCGGAAATCGAGTTCGAGCAGGACGCTGGCCCGCGCCTCGTCAAGGGCGCCGCGCACATCGATGGCAGCGAGGGCGGCGACGCGGGCCTGGAGCAGGCCGGCGAGCCAGAGGGCGAGGTCGAAATCGACTTCGATGCGGCGGGCGAGGTCGGGTTTCCGGACCTTGACGGCCGCCTCGGTGCCGTCGGGCAAGCGGGCGAAATAGACCTGGGCGAGCGAGGCGGTGGCGGCCGGCTGCGGGTCGAACGCGGCGAAGACCTCGGGCACGGGGAGACCGAGCGCGCCCTCCAGCACCGGGCGCATGGTGTCCCACGGCAGCGGCTGGACGGCGTTCTGGAGTTTGCGCAGCTCGAGAATGATCTCGTGCGGGACCACGTCGGGCCGCATCGACATCATCTGGCCGAGTTTGATGAAGGTCGGGCCGAGTTCCTCGGCGGCGAGGCGGATGCGCTCGGCGGTGCTGCGCGCGGGTCCGGCGGGCGTGAGCAGGCGCTGCCAGAACCCGGCGGGCAGCTCGAGCTGCGCGATGAGGTCGGCGAAGCCGTGCCGCGCGAGGACCGCGAGGATCTCTTTGGCGCGGACGGCGTGCTGGACGACGTCGAACGGCCTCACGCGGCGGGCGCGGCGGGCGCGGAAGGCGCGGGCGCGGCGAGGGCCGGGGCGGCGGCGCGCTCGAGGGCGGCGACCCGGGCTTCGAGGGCATCGAGCCGGGCCTTGGTCTGTGCGGCGTCGGAGGCGAAGCGCTCGCGGAATTTCTCGTTGAGCTCGTGGCTGAGGGTTTCGAATTCGCGTTTGCCGTCCTCCGCGATTTTTTCCGCCATCACGCGCGCCTCGGCGGCGGACACTTTGCCCTGTTGGACAAAGTCACCGAGCGCGGACTCGACCTTTTCCTTGGTGATCACTGCGGCGCCGACGCCGGCGAGCAGGGTTTTTTTGAGTGCGTCGATCATAGCGCGGGGAGTTTCGCCGCGAACGGCGGCGGACGCAACCGCGGGGACGGGGCGGGAAGGATGCCGGCCGACGGGGAGGGGCTCGCGGCGGATGCGATGGAGCGCGGGTGGCGGTGAGGTTGCGCGGTGCGGACGGGCGGCTAGGGTGCGGGCGTGTTTTTCGACGCCCACAACCATCTGCACGACGCGTGGCTCGCGCCGCACCGCGCGGCGGTGCTCGCGGAGCTGGAGGCGCTGCCGCTCGGGGCGGCGGTGGTCAACGGCACGGCGGAGGACGACTGGGCGGAGGTGACGGCGCTGGCGGCGGCGGATGCGGTCGGACGCGGACGCGCGCGCCTGTGGCCGAGCTACGGGCTGCACCCCTGGGACGTGGGCAACGCGACGCCGGCGTGGCGCGAGCGGCTGCGGGACGTGCTGACGAAGGCGGCGCGGCCGCTGGTGGGCGAGGTCGGGCTGGACCGATGGATATTGGAACGGGCGCGGCCGGACGATCCGCGGCTGGCGGGGCTGCGGCGGGCGCCGTTGGACGAGCAGGTGGCGGCGCTGCGCTGGCAACTGGCGCTGGCGGCGGAGCACGGCTGGCCGGTGACGCTGCATTGCCTCGAGGCGTGGGGGCCGCTGCTGGATGTGTTGCGCGACGGGCCGCGGTTGCCGCGGGGATTTCTGCTGCATGCCTACGGCGGGTCGGCGGAGCTGGCGCGGGAGTTTGCGGCGCTGGGCGCGTATTTTTCGTTCAACGGCGCGTTTCTGGAGCCGCGGCAGGCGGCGAAGCGCGCGGTGTTTGCCGGGCTGCCGGCGGAGCGGCTGCTGGTGGAGACGGACGCGCCGGCGATGGCGCCACCGGAGGCGCGGCGCACGCATGCGCTGCCGCCGCGCGAGGACGGGACGACGGTGAATCATCCGGGAAATCTCGTCGCGGCCTACGCGGGGCTGGCGGAGATCCGCGGGTGGATGCCGGCGGAGCTGCGCGAGCGGGTGGCGGAGAATTTTGTGCGCTTGTTCGGTCCGTTGTGATGGGCTGCGCGCCATGAAACATCGTCCTGACCGCCGGGTTTTTGTTCTGGTCGCCGCCATCGGCGTGTGGCTTGCCGGTGCCGCGGCGGGCCGCGCGCAGGCGCTGCCGGCGGAGCAGGAGGCGTTCTGGCAGGCGCTGCGCGGGCTGTGCGGGCAGGCCTTCGCGGGCAAGGTGGTCGAGAGCACGAGCGCGACGGACGCGGCGTTTGCCGGCCAGCGGCTGACGATGCACGTGCGTAGCTGCGGCGACTCCGAAATCCGGATACCGTTTCACGTCGGGGACAACCGGTCGCGCACCTGGGTGATCACGCGGACGGCGACGGGGCTGCGGCTGAAGCACGACCACCGGCACGAGGACGGGACGGAGGACAAGGTGACGCAATACGGCGGCGACACCGTCGGCGCGGGCGCGGCGGGCGAGCAGAGTTTCCCGGCGGACGAGTTCACCGCGAAACTGATCCCGGCGGCGAAGACGAATGTGTGGACGTTTCTCGTGTCGCCGGGGAAGACGCTGAGCTACCGGCTGGTGCGCGCGGCGGAAGGCCGGCGCTTCCGCGTTGAGTTCGACCTCACGCGGCCGGTGGCCGCGCCACCGCCCCCTTGGGGGTCGAAGTAGCGGGAGCGCCGAGGAGCAGGCGGACGATCTCGCCGGCGGCGGCGAGGCCGAAGGCGGCGGTGACGAAAACGGCCGAGCCGAATCCGCTCGCGCAATCGAGCGTGAGGTTGGTGCCGGGTTCGGGCTCGGCGGCGCAGGTGCCGTCGGCCCACGGGTATACGGGCGCTTCGTTGGACCAGACGGCGCGGATACCGACGCGCGTGATGCCGCGGTGGGCGCCGGCGGCGTAGCCATGATCGCGGCGGAGTTTCTTGCGCACGAGCCGGAGGAGCTCGTCGTTGGCCTCGCCGATGTCGCCGGTGCGGATGAGGGTGGG
>JBILLY010000877.1:0-2728 GCA_044375835.1 Opitutaceae bacterium | reverse complement strand
GCCGTCAGCGCCGGCTGCGAACTGCGCAACCGCCACGGCCAGGTCGTCTTCGCCACCGGCCTCCGCGTCGCCCACCGCTTGATCGAAGCGCTTCCCGCCGGTGCTTCCGTGCTCGTGACAATCCGCTTCCGCCTCGAACTCCAGGAAGGCCAATACACCCTCGACGTCGGCTGCGGCGCCGGCACCGACACCGACAACACCTGGGACCGCGTGCTCAACACCGCCGTCCTCGAAGTTACCAACCCGCCCGACCAGGAAGTGATCCACGGCCTCGTCCGCCTCCCCTACGAACTTCACGTCGCCCGCCCCGAGGTCTGACCTCGCGCGATGCCGTCAGGGCAAGGTCGCCGCGCCGCAACCGCGAACCTGCGCCGATTTTCGGCCGGCGGCGTCTCCCGCATTCCCCTCGGCGTTCGGCATCGGGCGCCGATTGTTGAGCGATTCTCCCGCCCCGCTTACCCATCCCCAGCCCATGCCCCGCCCCCATCGCATCCCGTGCGGCCGTCTTGCGTTCGCACTCAGCCTCGTCTTCGCCGCGTGGGCCCCCGCCGCTGTGCCCGTCGACCTCGCCGGCCTCCGCGCCGACAGCCCGATCCGCGTCACCCATCAGCCCGATCGTGATCTCCTCACCGTCGATTGGCCCGTCGACGCCGGCACGGCCCGCGCCCAGCTCACGCTGGCCCTCGCGCCCGGCCGCCCGCTCGTCCAACGCCTCGCCTGGCTTGCCGCGCCCGACGCCCCTGCTGCCGTCATCGCGACCGACCTCTCGCCGCTCACCGTCCTTACCGTCGGCGAGCGCGACCTCACCCGCAACGGCTGGATGGTCTTCTTCGACAAGGTCCACCTCCGCCCGTCGCAGCGCCACCCCGCCCGCCTCACGCCGTCCGCCGTCCGCGTCGAGTCGACCGCCACGCGCGCCCGCCTCCGCCTCGACGGCCTCGCCGCCGGCCCCTTCGCCGGCCGCTTCGAGCTGACGGTCTTTGTCGGCAGCGCGCTGGTGCAGGCCGAGGCCGTCGTCTCCACCGCCGAGGATCGCCGCGCGCTGCTTTACGACGCCGGCCTCGTCGCCGCACCCGGCCGCGCCCGGCACTACGCGTGGACCGACCCGCGTCTTGGACCGCAAACCGCGCCGCCCGACACGCCCGCCGGTGTCCGCGCCGCCCGCCATCGCACCGCCGCGCTCGAGTTCGCCGCCGGCAGCATCGCCGTCTTCCCGCCGCCGCACCGCTACCTCTACCCCTTGGATTTCTCCGACAACTTCGGCTTCAACTGGCTCGGCCGCCACTACGACGCCGTCGCCCCCGGCGACGGCATCGGCGTCCGCCAACCGCCCGTCGGCGACCATCGCTACGTCCCCTGGGTCAATGCCCCGCCCGGCACCGAGCAACGCCTCCCGCTCTTCTGGCAGTTCGCCCCGGCCCCCGCCGCCGTCACCCTCGGCGCCGTCGCGCGTTACACCCGCGGCGACACCTTCGCGCCCCTGCCCGGCTACAAGACCTTCACGAGCCACTATCACGTCGAGCACACCCTCGATCTTCTCGGTCGCCGCGCCGCTTCGGGTGCGGACGCCTCCGCGCTTCCGTCGGATCTGCACGAGCCCGGATTTGTCCGCGCCTTCAAAGCCGCCGGCATCGACATCGTCCACCTCGCCGAATTCCACGTCGGCGCCACGCCTCGCCTCGGCACCGAGCCCCGCCTCGCCCAGCTCCGCCTGATGCACGCCGAGTGCGCCCGCCTCTCCGGCGACCGCTTCCTTCTGCTCCCCGGTGAGGAGCCCAACGTGCACCTCGGCGGCCATTGGATCAGTTTCTTCCCCAAGCCCGTGCTGTGGGTGCTCAACCGCCCCGGCGACAAACCCTTCGTCGCCACCTCGCCGACCGGCGAAACCGTCTACCACGTCGGCAGCGCCGCCGACGTCCTCGAACTCATGCACCGTGAAGGCGGTCTCTTCTGGACCGCCCACGCCCGCATCAAGGGCTCCATCGGCTTCCCCGACAACTACCGCGACACGCCGTTCTTCCGCTCGCCCCGGTTCCTCGGCGCCGCCTGGAAAGCCATGCCCGCCGACTACTCCCGCGACACCCTCGGCTGGCGCGTCCTCGACCTCCTCGACGACATGAGCAACTGGGGCGCCGACAAACGCGTCCTCGGTGAAGTCGACGTCTTCAAGGTCGAGCCGCACCACGAGCTCTACGGCCACATGAACGTCAACTACCTCAAGCTCGACCGCCTCCCGCGCTACGCCGACGGCTGGCAGCCCGTGCTCGACGTCCTCCGCAGTGGCGAATTCTTCGTCACCACCGGCGAAATCCTCGCCGCGGATGCCCGCGTCGTGCGCGCCGCTCCGGGCGGACCACGGGTCGCCGCGCAGCTCGCGTGGACGCTCCCGCTCGCCTTCGCCGAGATCGTCGCCGGCGACGGGCTGGCCGTCGTCCGCCGTCGCATCGATCTTTCCGATACGCCGGCCTTCGGCACCCGCGCGTTCACGGCCCCGGTGCCCGAAGCTCCGGGCCTGCGTTGGGTCCGCCTCGCCGTCTGGGACATCGCCGGCAACGGCGCCTTTACCCAGCCGTTGCCGCTCGCCCCCTGACGCTCTCCGCGCCGCACCCCGCGTCGCACCGCCCCGCCGCCCTGCCGACGAACGCCACCCGGGTGCCGAATCGGACGCCGCGCTCATCCCGCCGCCATCGCCTTCCCCGCGGGCGAGGGCTCGATCATCGCCGACTCA
>JBILLY010000801.1:0-3031 GCA_044375835.1 Opitutaceae bacterium | reverse complement strand
GTCGTGCGCCTCGAGATCGCCCCGGCGCTCTCCGTGCTCGAAGGCGCGGGCGCGGCGCAGCAGCTCAATGTGCGGGCGTTTTACTCCGACGGCACGGACCGCGACGTGACGGCGCTGACGGCCTTCATGACCAACAACGACGCGGTCGTGAAAGTGTCGGCGGCCGGCCGGGCGGCGGCGCTGGCGCGGGGCGAGGCTTTCATCACGGCGCGCTACGAGGATCAGGCGGCGGGCGTGCAGGTGATCGCGGTCCCGGAGAAGGTGAAGTTCACCTGGCCGAAGGTTGCCGCGAGCAATTACATCGACGAACTCGTGCACGCGAAGCTGCGCAAGCTGCGCATCGCGCCCTCGGCGGTGGCGGATGACGCGACGTTCTTGCGCCGGGTGACGCTCGATATCACGGGCACGCTGCCGACGGCGGACGAGGTGCGACGCTTCCTCGCGGAGGCTTCGCCGACGAAGCGCGAGACGACGGTCGACGCGCTGCTGGCGCGGCGGGAGTTTGTCGACGTGTGGGTGATGAAGTGGGCGGAGCTGCTGCAGGTGCGCAGCGCGGACCAGCAGGTGCAGATGAGCGCGAAGTCGGCGCTGATGTATTTCGAATGGATCGAGGAGCAGCTCGGACGCGGCGTGCCGGCGGACGCGATGGTGAAGGCGCTGCTGACCGCGACGGGACCGAGCTTCGAGGCGCCGGAGGCGAACTTCTACAAGGTGGAGCGCGATCCGCTGAAGCTCTCGGAGAACGTGGCGCAGGCGTTCATGGGCGTGCGCATGCAGTGCGCGCAGTGCCACAACCATCCCTTCGACCGCTGGACGATGAACGACTACTACGGCTTCGCGTCGTTCTTCGCGCAGGTGGGGCGCAAAGCGGGCGAGGACCCGCGCGAGACGGTGGTCTACAACAACGGCACCGGCGGGGTGCGGCATCCGGTCGGCGGCAAGGATGTGGCGCCGCGTTTCCTCGGCGGCGCGCAGCCGGAGATCGCGAAAGGCGCGGATCGCCGCGCGGTGCTGGCGGAGTGGCTGACGAAGCCGGACAACCCGTATTTCGCGCGCAACCTCGCGAACTGGGTGTGGGCGCATTTCTTCGGCACCGGCATCATCGACCCGATCGACGACGTGCGCGTGAGCAACCCGGCGTCGAATCCGGAGCTGCTGGCCAAGCTGGCGGAGCGGCTCACGGCCTACGGCTACGATTTCAAGAAACTCGTGCGGGACATCGTGCTCTCGCGCACCTACCAGCTCTCGACGGTGGCGAACGACACCAACGCGGGCGACGACCGGAATTTCGCGCGCAGCGCGGTGCGCCGCATCCGCGCGGAAGTGCTGCTCGACGCGATCGGGTCCGTGACCGGCGCGCCGGAGAAAGTGCGCGGTTTGCCGCAGGGCGGGCGCGCGGTGGAAATCGCGGACGGGCGCACGAGCAACTACTTCCTGACGACCTTCGGCCGGGCGACGCGCGAGACGCCGTGCTCGTGCGAGGTGAAGATGGAGCCGAACCTCTCGCAGGCGCTGCACCTGCTCAACGGCGACACGGTCAACGCCAAGGTCGTGACCGGCGGCCTGGTGAAGAAGCTGCTCAAAGACGGGCGCACGCCGGCGCAGGTGATCGAGGAGCTGTATCTGCGCACGCTCGGGCGTTTCCCGAACGAGACCGAGCGCACGAAACTGGAAGCGTTCGCGACGGACGCGAAGAACAAGGAGACGGTGTTGAACGACGTCTTCTGGTCGCTGCTCAACGCGAAGGAATTTGTGTTCAACCACTGAGGCGCGCGATGCAGACGACGACACGGAGCCGGTGGGGAGGGGCGGCGCGGGCGGGCTTGATGTTCGCGGGCGGGCTTTGGTTGGGCGCGGCCGGCGCGGGTGCGGCGGACGGCAAAAAGGTGACCTACGAGGACGACGTGTTGCCGATCTTCCGGGACAACTGCCTGAAGTGCCACAACCCCGACAAGGTGAAGGGCGACCTCGACCTGAGTTCGTTCAGCGCGGCGATCAAAGGCGGCGGCAGCGGCGCGACGCTCAACGCGGGCGACCCGGACGGCAGCCTGCTGCTGAAATCGGTGCTGCACACCGAGGAGCCGGAGATGCCGCCGAACGGAAAACTCACGGACAAGGACATCGCGACGCTGCGCGCGTGGATCGCGGGCGGGTTGCTCCAGGGGCAGAACAGCAAGGCGCTCACGGCGAACAAGCCGGCGGTCGATCTCGCGCTGAAGGGCGGCGCGGTGGGGCGGCCGGAGGGGCCTCCGCCGATGCCGGGAGCGTTGTCGCTCGACCCGGCGGTGCGCGGGGCGCAGGGCACGGCGCTGGCGGCGGTGGCGCACAGCCCGTGGGCGCCGGTGGTGGCGCTCGGCGCGGCGCGGCAGGTGGTGCTCTACCGGACGGACGACCTCGAGTTCGCGGGCGTGCTGCCGTTTCCCGAAGGGCTCGTCTGCGACGTGAAATTTTCCCGCAACGGCAAGCTGCTGCTCGCGAGCGGCGGGCGCGGCGGCCACTCGGGCGTGGTCGCGGTGTGGGACGTCGCGACGGGGCAGCGCGTGATCACGATCGGCGACCAGTTCGACTCGGTGCTCGCGGCGGACATCAGCGCGGACCAGCAGTGGATCGCGCTCGGCGGGCCGGACAAGGTGGTGAAAATCTACCGCACCAAGGACGGAGGGCTGGAGCATCGGATCAAGAAGCACACCGAGTGGGTGACGGCGGTGGAGTTTTCGCCGGACAGCAAGTGGCTGGCGACGGGCGACCGCAACGGCGGCGTGATGCTGTGGGAGGCGGAGAGCGGGCAGGAGATGTTTGCGCTCGCGGGGCACCGCGGCGCGATCACGGCGCTGACGTGGCGCGGCGATTCGGCGCTGGTGGCGTCGGCGAGCGAGGACGGCAGCCTGCGCGTCTGGAAGGCAGCCGACGGCACGGCGGTGCGGACGGTGACGGCGCATGCGGGCGGGGTGCTGGCGGCGCGTTTCGGGCACGACGGGCGCGTGGCGTCGGTCGGGCGCGACAACAAGGTGCAACTCTGGGATGCGACGGG
>JBILLY010000874.1:0-2731 GCA_044375835.1 Opitutaceae bacterium | reverse complement strand
CGCCCCGATCACCAGCGCGATCACGACGAAAAACAGCACGACCACCAGCGCCGCCAGCACCCACTTCATCTCTCCCCCGCCCGCGCCCGCCGCCGGCCGCGCGCCGCGAAACGCCGGCGCATCCGCGCTCAGCCCGAAGGCCGCCGCCACCGTCGCCGGCGGCACGTCGCGCCCCTCGTAGTATTCGACCTCGTCGCCCGTCCAGCTGATCACGCACATGCGCTCGCCTTCGTCGGCGTTGAGGTAATCCGCCAAGTCGCCCCGCTCCACGCCTTCCGGCGGCTCGCCCTCGATGTGATACACCGTCGAGCGCCCGACCGCCGTCACCGCCGTCGGCCGTCCGCCGACCAGCACCGTGTCCCCGACTTTCTTCCGCCGCGCCTCGCGCACCGGCATCGGGTCCGGCGTCTCGAGGTATTGGAACAACTTCCACTCCGGCCCCGCCTCGCCTTCCTCGACGACCAGCGTCCCGCCGTTCCCCGCGTCGTCCACGAGGTTGAATTCGTTCCAGTAGTAGCGCGCGCCGTCGACATCGACGCCGAGCACCACGCGCCCCGCGACGCGCACCTTCCAACCGTGGATCGCGCCGCGCGCGCCGACCTTCAGCGGCGTGGGATTCTCGAAACTCATCGTGCGCCCTCCGTCGGCCCGCATCCGGCCGCACTCTGTCGATTGATCGTAGTCTTCACGTGAAATAATGCGGCACGAAGCGGCTCAGGTTGCCCGTGATCCGCCGCGTGTCCTCGCGGATGCCGAGCCCCGCCGGCTCGTGGTCGACGATCCAGACCCCGCACACCGCGCGGTTGCCGTCGCTCTCGGGCAGGTCGACCGCCGCCTGGTAGACGAAGCCTTCCGCGCCGTAGTCGCCGCCGGTCTCCTCGAGCGCCGTGCCGCCGTCGACCCACGCGACGTTCGCGCCTTCGCGGCTGAGCTTCGGCTTGCGCACGTAGCGCGCCCCCAGCGGCTCCGCGGCTTCGTAGGCCGGCAACAGATTCGGATGGCCGGGAAACAGCTCCCACAGCACCGGCAGCAGCCCTTTGTTGCTCAGCAGCATTTTCCAGGTCGGCTCCAGCCAGCGCACCGGATCGCCGGCCAAGTGCGGCGCAAACTCTTCCCGCCACAGCCACTCCCACGGATAAAGTTTGAAGGCGTGCTCGATCGCGCCGCCGTCGAGGTCGACGAATTTTCCGCTCCGCGCATCCCACCCGATCTCGTCGACGTAGATCGGCCGCGTCGCCACGCCCGCCTGCTGCGCCGTGTCGCGCAGATACAGCACCGTCTGCTCGTCCTCCGCGTGATCGCGCACCGCCGCGCAATACACCGGCGGCACCGCGTCTCCGTTTTTCGGCGACGCCCCTTTCGCGCCCGCCGCCGTCCCCGCGCCGCCCGCCCGCGTCGTCTCCGCCCAGCGCGCCCACGCGTCGACCAGCCGCTCGTGGATCGAGTTGAACTGATCCGCCTCCGGCCGCGTCTCCCGCAGCCAGAACCACTGCGTCACCGCCGCCTCCACCAGCGCCGTCGGCGTGTCGGCGTTGTATTCGAGCAGCTTCGGCTCGCCCCGCCCGTCGAACGCCAGGTCGAAGCGCCCGTAGAGCGAGAAATCGTCGCGCTCCCACGAGCGCAGGATCGCCGGCACCGCCGCCGCCGGGATGCCGAGGCGGTCCCACCAGCCGCGCGCGATCACCGCCTCCGCCGCGTCGATGCAGCGGTAGTGCAGATCACGCGCCGCCCGCTCGAGCCGCCCGACTTCGTCCGCCGTCAGCGCATAGCACGCCGACTCGTCCCAATACGGGCCGTCCTCGTGCGAGTGATACGTCAGGCCGGTTTCCTCGACCTTCTCGCGCCACGCGGGGCGCGGCGTGCAGCGGTGGCGTTGCATCAGGAGCGGATGGAGTTGCCGCCGCCCGTGCTGCCGAAGCCCGAGCGCGGCACCACATACGGCAAGGCGCTCGAACGCAGGTCCGTGCGCTGCGCCTGCGCCAGCCGCGCCGCCTCCGGCGTCGGCGCCGAGATGTTCACGACGCTGCGGTGCGGCGCCGGCGCCCACTGGCCGCCGAAAAAATACTGTCCCCGCGCGGCGTCGTAGTGGTTATACGGCTTCGGATAAAACCGCTGGAACGGCGCATGGTAGTAGCCCGCGCCGGGCACGAACGTGTCGTTCGTGAAGAAACTCTCCGGCGTGATGCGCCCCGTCTCCGCCGCCACCGCGGCCGAAAGCGCGCCCGCGGCGAAACCGCCGAGCAGCAGGCGCCGGACTTCGCGGCTGCGTTTCACGTCGTCGCCCTCCCGGGATTTCCGCGCCAGGCCGCGCTCACCCGACCATCGCCGCCGCGATGATGATGCACACCCCGAGGATCACCGCACCCGCGACCAGCGCCGCGGCCACGTTCTTGTTTTCCACGATCTCCCGGTGCAGGTCGCCCGGCGTGCACTTGTCGAACAGCTTGTAGCCCGCGATCGCCACCAAAATGCCGAGAAATGAAAACAGCAGCATGTAGGCGACGGCTTGCCCGAGACTCTGCGCATGCCAATCGGCCGGCGCGGCGCCGTCGGCGGCGAGAAGCGGCGAACCGAGCGTCGCCGCGAAAACCAGACACGAGGTCGCCGCAAGTCGGGCGACGAAACGATTTTTCATAGGGGGAAGTTGGAAGCGAACGGCGCGCAGGCTGCGAAGCGCGTTCCCCGCTGTCAACGGGCCGTCCGTTACACGCCGCCCGAGTTTTTCCGCCGC
>JBILLY010000798.1:0-3038 GCA_044375835.1 Opitutaceae bacterium | reverse complement strand
GGGACCAAGGACGACGCGGGCGCCGGGGAGGAGTTCGCCGAGCATTTCGACTTCGGCTTTGGTGCCGGCGAGGTTGCTCATCGGGCCGCCGAAGACGCCGGCGTAGGGACTGCGGTTGGGCGCGAAGGCGGCCTGGCGGGCGGCGACAAGCATCTGGCCGAACTGGGCCTTCATGCGGTCGGCCTTCGCCATCTCGGTCGCATAGCTGGTGGGATTGTAGACGGCGCCGCCGAAGGCGAGCAGCGGGCGGGTGAACGTGGCGGCGGGGCGCGCGGCGAGGGTGAGCGTGGTGAGCAGCGACGGGGTCAACGTGAAGGCGTGGTCGGCGACGAGCAGGCGTTGGTTGCGGTCGGCGAGGGTTTCGAAAGGCAGGTAGGCGAGCAGTCCGCTCGGCGAGATGAGCACGCGGCGGCGGAGGCCGAGAGCGGGACGGAGCGGCTCGAAGAGGAAATCGTGGAGCACGCGCATGAGGGCGGCCTGCGCGGGCTGACGGGCGACGATCTCCTCCGGCGGACAGGTGAGGCAGTCGCGGTAGTAGGCGATGAGGCCGGCGAGCGTGACCTCGTCGCCGGAGGTGTAGCGGGCGGCGTCGACGTCGCGGAGCTGGGCTTTTTTGATTTCGGCGACGGGCAGGAGTTCGAGGGCGAACTTGAGCCGGCCGGGGGCGAGTTCGACGGCGGTGATCTTGTCGTGGGTGACGACGATGGCGACGGGCGGGGTGGCGGACCAGTCGGCGTTGGCGTAGCTGACGGCGGCGACGTCGGGCGGCAGGCGGCGCTGCAGCGTGCGCAGTTGCGCGAGACGCTCGGCGGCGGGCGTATCCGCGCGGTCGTGACCGGGCTGGAGGGTTTCGAGGAGGAGACGGCCCTTGAGGGATTCGGCGGCGAGGAGGGCGCCCCAGGCGTCGCCGGTGCGGGTGTGCGCGGTGACGAGGCGGCGGTAGCTGTCGGCCTGGAGGGCGAGAAAGTGACGGCGGTCCTCGACGGTGGCGGTGGCGCGGACCTGTTCGACGAGGGCGGCGGCGCGCTCGAGGGCGCGGACGGCGACGGCGTGGTGGGCGCCGGTGAGGGCGAGTTCACCGGCGGCGGAGAAAATCTCGAGGCGCAGGCGGGCCTCGGGGACGGCGCGCTCGTCGACGGCGGCGAATTCGGCGAGAAACGCGGCGGTGACCTCGCCGGCGCGCGGGTCCTGCGCGGCGAGGAGAGTGCGGGCGCGGCCGAGGGCGGAGAGCTTTTGTTCGCCCGTTTGGGCGAGACGCGCGGCGAGGGCGGCGGCGGTCTCGTAGTGGGCGAGGGCGGCGGGAAAATCGCGGAGGGCGAAGGCGCAGTCGGCGGCGAGACGGAGCGAGGCGAGGAGGGAAGCGTCGCCGGCGGCGATCCATTGCTCGCGCGGGCGGCGGCGGCTGATGCCGCGGAGATGGAGGTCCTGCTCGAGGGCGCGCTGCGCGAGCGGGGCGGCGAGGGCGGGGACGCGGGCGAGGAGGTGGCAGGCGGCGAGTTCGCGGAGACCTTCGGCGGACTGGTCGTCGAGGGCGCGGGCGGCGTCGAACTGTTCGATGGCGCCGGTGAGGTCGCCCCAGGCGCGGCGGTTGCGCGCTTCGGCGAGTGCGAGCTGGCGGAGGGTGTCGGGGGACTTGTCGCCGCGGGCCGTCGCGGCGCGCTGGAGTTCGCGGAGCGTATCGGCGGCGAGGCGGAAATCGCCGAGGGCGCGCGCGATGGCGACGCGGCGGAACAACGCGCCCTCGCGGGAGCGAGCATCGGTGAGGTCGGCGAGAGCGGCGTCGACGTCGGTGCGGGCGGCGGCGAAGCGACCGAGTTCGAGGCGGAGCTGGGCGCGGCCGTCGAGGAGGCCGGCGAGGTAGGCGCGGGGGCGGCCGGCGGCGGAGGCGAGGGCGAGGGCTTTTTCGAAGGCGGCCTCGCCGGCGGCGAAGCGACGCTCGGCGAGGGTGGCGAAGGCGGCGCTGTAGGCCTCGTCGACGGGGCCCCAGTTCTGCGCGAGTTTTTGGGCGGCGGCGCGCGCGGCGGCGTCGGCCGCGTGCAGGACCGGGGCGATGAACAACGCGGCGGCGAGGAGCGGGAGCGCGGCGGAGCGCATGGCTACTTTTTCTTCGGGGCGGCGGCGGGCTGCGGGTTCGCCTGGGCGTAGGCGTAGCGGGCGGCGGCCATGAAGTTTTGGTCGTTCTTCAGGTTGGGCTCGATACTGAGCGAGACGTTGGCGAACTGGACCGAGGTCTTCCAATCCTTCAGCTCGTAAGCCAGGCCGAAGACATTGCGGGCCAGATTGAGGGCGGCGGGTTTGTCGGGGGCGAAATCGATGGCGCCGACGAGGTGGCGCATGGCTTCGGCCTTGCGGCCGGCCTTGAGCGCGATGCCGTGGGCGACGATGTGGATGTTGTAGCGCTCGCCGTTGTGGGGGGCGAGGTCGGGCCAGACGGCGTTGAGGCGGTCGATGTCGGCGAGGGCGTCGGCGACTTTGCCCTCGGCGGCGAAGGCGCCGGAACGGGCGAGGAGGAATTCGGCGCGGATGTCGTTGTCGGCGGGGAACAGTTCGACGGCGCGGCGGGCGAAGGCGACGACGCGGGCGCGGAGGGCGGGGTCGGGTTTGTCGTAGGTGGCGCCGTTGCCGGCGGCGATGGTGGCGAAGGCGAGGTTGGCGGTGACGACGCCGGCGGCGATTTCCTTGGAGCCGAGCTCGAAGGCTTCGATGCGGCGTTTGTCGCGGCGGAGTTTCACGACCTGGTCGGTGCGGAGGCGCCCGAGCCAGTGGTCGACGGTGCGGCGCTGGCCGACGGCCTCGACCTGCGCGGCCTTTTCGGTGCGGAGGGTTTCGAGGAGTTGGATGCGGGTGGCTTCGTCGGAGGTCTGGACGAGGGCGATGAGCGATTCGCGCACGGGCAGCAGGGCTTGCTCGGCGGCGAGGGCGGAGGGCAGGGCGGCGGGTTTGTCGCCGGCGTAGGCGGCGAGGTGGGAGCCGTCGGCGAGTTTCCAGCGGTGGACGGCGGTGCGGCCGAGGGCGACGCTCACGAGGTCGCCGCCGAC
>JBILLY010000797.1:0-3040 GCA_044375835.1 Opitutaceae bacterium | reverse complement strand
TCCGGCGAATTCGTCGGCAACGCCGAGGTCCGCCTCGCCGGCACCGAGCGCGTCGTGTTCACCGAAAACGACGGCACCTTCGCCTTCCCCGGCGTCCCCGCCGGCCCCGCCTCCGTCACGGTCACCTTTTCCGGCTACACGCCCGCCACCGAGGCCTTCACCGTCGTCGCCGACCAGACCGCCGTCCGCGAGATCAACCTCACCAGCGCCGCCGCGCCCGCCGCCGTCGCCAAAGACGGCAAGGTCCAGCTCGCCGCCTTCACCGTCTCCACCGAGCGCGAGGGCAACGCCAAAGCCGTCCAGGCCCAGCGCCGCAACATGGACATCACCACCTCGGTCTCGTCCGACATCTTCGGCGACATCACCGACGGCAACATGGGCGAGTTCCTGAAATACCTCCCCGGCGTCGACATCGATTACGTCGAGTCCGAGGCCCGCGGCCCGCGCCTCGGCGGCATGGACGGACAGTATGTCGGCGTCACCGTCGACGGCATGCGCAGCGCCAGCGCCGATTCCAACCGCGGCGGCGGCGACGCCTCCCGCGCCACCAGTTTCGAGAGCATCCTCATCACCGGCATCGAATCCATCGAGATCAGCCGCACCACCAGCGCCGAATCCGACGCCGACTCGCCCTCCGGCACCATCAACATGCGCACGCGCCGCGCCTTCGACCGCCGCGGCCGCACCGTCGGCTACAACGTCAGCCTCAACTTCAACGCCGAGGAATTCACCCTCCGCAAAACCCTCGGGCCCGCCGAGCGCCTGCGCTACAAGTGGCGCCCCAACGCCCAGCTCGAATACTCCGAAGCCTTCCTCGGCCAGCGCCTCGGCGTCATGTTCACCGCCTCGCGCGCCAACTCCTACACCGAGCAATACTCCTTCACCCAGGACTACAACCGCACCCGCACCGCCGCCGACCAACGCGACCTCGTCATCCGCCAGCTCGATTTCAAGGACGGCCCCAAGATGATCTGGAAGGACGCCGTCTCCCTCGCCGCCGATTTCAAGGCCACCCGCCGCCTCGTCCTCTCCGTCAACGCCGTCTACACCTACGTCGAGGGCGAATTCTGGAACCGCAACTTCACCTTCGTCGCCGCCAACTCCAACGCCAACGTCAACAACGGCCGCGGCACCGTCGGCGGCGACGGCCTCCTCACCCTCTCCACCCGCCGCACCGCCCAGAATACCGTCCCCGCGATCAACAACGGCGGCGGCACCGCGTCCCTCGAGAACTACACGCGCACCGTGTCGCCCAAATTCGAATACAAGCTGGACAACCTGCTCGTCGACGGCGGCTTCAACTACTCCCGCGCCGTCAACGCCTACGTCTCCCTCGAGCGCGGCTTCTCCCAGGCCGAGACCCTCTCCCTCCCCGCCGACTGGACCGCCTCCCGTCCCGCCGCCGACTCGCATCAGTGGACCATCCGCCAGACCTCCGGGCCCGACCCCTTCGACCTGCGCAACTGGACCGGCGGCACCCGCGTGCAGAGCGCCAACAGCCGCTGGATCACCGAAGTCTACCTCGCCTCCGCCAACGCCAAGTGGACGGTCCCGTTCTTCCGCTCGCTGCCGATGGTGCTGAAGTTCGGCGGCAAGTGGACCGAGGAGAACCGCAAGAACAACAACTACGCCCCCTGGGAACTCTGGCGCTACATCGGCCCCGGCGGCGATGTGCTCACCGGCTACAACGCCACCACCGGCCTGCCCAACATCACCACCAGCGGCAGCTGGGCCAACCTCGGCTACGTCGCCGTCCACCCTTTCGAGACCGGCACGACCGGCGCCCTCACGTTCACCGGCATCAACGGCGTCACCGCCAATCTCCCCCGCGCCGACCGCAAGCGCATCGGCGAGCTCTTCCAGTCGCAGCCGCAGAACTTCGTCCGCGCCGCCACCGTCGACAACTACTACACCGCCTTCATCGGCAACCGCCGCAACTTCCGCCAGACCGTCAACGCCGGCTACACCCAGCTCGACGTCAACCCGCTCCCGCGCTGGACGCTCCGCGGCGGCGTTCGCGTCGAGCAGACCGAGAATCGGTTTCTTGAATACGATCCCCGCCTGCGCCGCGAGATCCTCGCCGCCGGTTTCCCCGTCAGCGCCGCCGGCCGCGCCACCACCATCCCGGGCCTCGAATACCAGTTCTTCAGCCAGCCGCGCAAAGTCCGCGAAAGCGACTACGTGAACGCCTTTCCCTCCGTCCTCACCAAATACCGCTTCACGTCGAACTTCGAGTTCCAGGCCGGCTTCAACCGCGCCATCTCCCGCCCGCCCGTCGACTCCCTCACCGGCATCTACAACGTCGTCGAGGACGCCCAGCGCGTCGACGCCCCCAACTCCGACCTCGAGCCCGAGCACTCCAAAAACTACCAGGCGCGCCTCGCCTACTACTTCGGCAACCGCGCCCCCGGCCAGCTCACGCTGCAGGTCTCGCAAAACGACATCCGCAATCTGCGCGAGACCTTCGACTTCACCGCCTCCGAGTTCGGCGAGGAGGATCCCGACCTCCAGAACTACTCCTTCCGCACGACCCGCAACAGCGCCGAGACCCGCCGCTTCCGCAACCTCGAGCTGTCCTACAACCAGACCCTCGGCTTTCTCCCCGAGATCCTGCGCGGCACCAGCGTCAACGTCTCCTACTCCCGCACCTACGCCAGCCAGCGTCGCAACGGCATGGCGCCGCACCGCGTCTCCGCCCGCCTCGGCTACGCCTACAAGCGTTTCAACGGTTCCCTCGGCGGCGTCTACACCGAGGAGCGCCCCGACGGCGTCTACGGTCGCTTCCGCGAGGCCGTCGCCCAGTTCGACACCTCGCTCAACTGGCGCCTCAACCGCCGCGTCACCCTCTATGTCCAGGGCCGCAACATCACCGGCCAGCCGCTGAAGTGGTTCGACACCCCGACCGGCGTCGTCGAACGCCAGCAGCGCGTCCTCCGCCAATACCAGGAATACGGCGCCAACTGGAACTTCGGCCTCAAAGGCACCTTCTAGGCCCGCCCCGAAGACTCACCGCTCCAGCGCAGACTCCCCGCGCCACCTC
>JBILLY010000796.1:0-3041 GCA_044375835.1 Opitutaceae bacterium | reverse complement strand
CCGCCACGGCCACATCGAGCTTCGCGGTTCGCCCGCCCGCCCGGCGGCCGCCGCGGCCAAGGACCCCGCCCACGCCCGCCGCCGCGGGCGTCCTGCCGGTGCACCGCCCCCGCCGGCGCCGGCCGCGGCCGCACCCGCCCCTGCTGCCCACTCGGGCTCGCGCAAGTCGGGCGCCGCCTCCGCTCGCCCGGTCTTCGCCCCCACTCGCCGCGGCCCCGGTATGCCGTTGCCGACCGAGAAGTTCACCGCCCTCGCCCCCACACCACTCGCTCGTCCCGCCCCCGGCGCCACACGCGTCGCCTCCGGCGCAACCCCGGCCGCCAAATCGTCGGGCTCCGCCAAAACCCACGCCGCCTCCCGGCCCGCGGCGGCCCCTCCGATCGTCGCCGCCGCCCAGACGCCCCCGCCGGCCGCGCCCACGACCGCAAAATCCTCCGCCCCCGCCGGCCGCACCAGCCGGCTCCAGCGCGGTCGCACCCGCAATCGCCCCGCGCCCGATGGGTCTCCGGCACCGACGCCCAAGACACCGGCCCCCGCCGCCGCTTCGTCGCGACCCGCCGCCGCCTTGGCCGTTCCGCCTTCGGCCCCGGTCGCTGCGGAGACTTCCGTTGCACCGCATCCGGTCCACGCCGTCGTGCCCGTCGCGGAGCCCGTGCTCGATGCCGTGGTTCCCGTTGAGCCGCCCGCCCGTCCGGAGCGCAGCCTGCCCAAGCTCCGCGCCGGCGAACTCGTCGGCCGCATCCAGTTCCGCGCCGGCGGTTCCGCCTACGTTGTTCGCGAGGCCACGCCCGATGCCCGGTCGTCGACTCCCGCCGCCCGCGAGCCCGACCTCCAGGTTTTCCCCGAAGACACCGGCCTCGCCCTCCCCGGCGACCGCGTCGTCGCGAAGGAGTTTCCCGGCCGCCGCGGCAAGCGCGCCGGCGAAAAGGTCGGCGGCGTCGTCCGCGTGCTCGAGCGCGGACGCGACACCCTCGTCGGCGACCTCCGCCGCCACAAGCGCACCTTCGCCGTCGTCCCCGACGATCCCCGCTTCACCCGCGAGATCCACGTCGCCGATCCCGCCAAGAGCGGCCTGCACCCCGTCCCGCAGGAGGGCGACAAGGTCGTCGTCAAACTTGGCGCCTGGGAACGCCGCGAACTCCCGCTCACCGGCACCCTCGTCGAACGCCTCGGCCGCACCCACGAGCCCCGCGCCGAATTGCGCGGCATTTTCCTCAAATACGACCTGTCCACCCAGTTTCCCGCCGACGTCGAGCGCGAGGCCGCCACTCTTCCCGACCGCGTCCCCGCCGCCGACGCCGCCTCGCCCGGCCGGCTCGATTACCGCGACAACGTCGTCTTCACGATCGACCCCGACGACGCCAAGGACTTCGACGACGCCCTCTCCTACGAGGAGCTGCCCCACGGCGACGTCCGCGTCGGTATCCACATTGCGGATGTATCCAGCTACGTCCGCCCCGGCACCGCCCTCGACCGCGAGGCCCAGCGCCGCGGCAACTCCACCTACCTCGTCGGCACCGTCGTGCCGATGCTCCCGGAAAAACTCTCCAACGGCCTCTGCTCCCTCGTCGAAGCCCAGGATCGGCTCTGCAAGGCCGTCTTTCTCACCTTCGACAAGAAACACCGCCTCAAGGACACGACCTACGCCAACACCGTCATCCGCTCCCGCAAGCGTCTCACTTACAAGCAGGCCTACGCCTTCATGTTCGAGGATGACCTCGCCCGCATCCGCGCGCTCCCGCTCCCGCCGAAACACCAGACCGGCTCCACCGGCCGCGCCCTCCGCGACCTGAGCGACGCCGAGCTCCGCGATCTCCAGACGTGGTGCCGCGCCCTCTGGCAGATCGCCAAGAAACTCCGCGCGGACCGCATGGCCCACGGCAGCCTCGACCTCGACATGCCCGAGACGAAAATCTTCGTCGACGAACACGGCTACGCCGAACGCCTCGAGCGCATCGCGCACGACGAGAGCCACCAGCTCATCGAGGAGTTCATGCTCGCCGCCAACGAGGCCGTCGCCCGCCTCACCCGCACCCACAAGCTCGCCTCGCTCTACCGCGTGCACGACGAGCCCGACGTGGAGAAACTCGAGGAACTCCGCGGCCACCTGGCCACCTTCGACATCGTCGTCGGCGACCTCACCCGCCGCGCCGAACTCGTCAAACTCCTCGAAACCCTCGATCTCCACCCGCAGGGCTACACCCTCCGCACCCAGCTGCTCCGCAGCCTGAAAAAGGCCGCCTACCGCCACACGCCCGACGGCCACTTCGGCCTCGCGAAGAAGGACTACACCCACTTCACGTCGCCCATCCGCCGCTACGCCGACCTCGTCGTCCATCGCGTGCTGGAGGCCTACTTCATCGCCACCGGCGCGTCCGCGGCCGGCACCGCCGCGCGCTACGACCTGCCGCGCATCGAGCGCGTCGCCGAACACATCAGCCTTACCGAAATCAACAGCGCCGAGGCCGAGCGCGACAGCGTGAAGGTCAAGCTCCTCGAGTTCTTCGAGCGCGAACTCGACCGCACTCCGCGCACCCGCTTCGCCGCCATCATCACCGATGTGCGCGCCAACGGCGTCTTCATCGAACTCACCGAATCGATGACCTTCGGCTTCATCGCCGCCGCCTCGCTCGACGACGACTACTACGTCCTCAGCACCGACGGCGACGCCCTCGTCGGCCGCAAAAAGAAGCGCCGCTTCGAGCTCAACGGCCGCCTCGACGTCGTCGTGGACAAAGTCGACCGCTTCAAGCGCACCCTCGACTTCCTCCCCGCCTGACGCGCTCGCGCGTCCGCCCCTGCCCCGGCGTCCCCGTGGAGGTAGGGACGGCTCGCCGAGCCGTCCTGAGGTCCCGCCCACGCCTCGCCCTACCGCGCCCCGCCATGTCGCCCAGGTGGGCGGTGCCTTCCGGGGCGCCGTTTCGTCCGCAAACCGGAAAACGCCCATCACGCCAAACGCACGGAGCGTCCGAATCTCGTGGCAACATGGCCTCGACCGCCGCGGACGCCCGGCTCGCCCCACCCGCGAAATTGGCCGGAGC
>JBILLY010000795.1:0-3043 GCA_044375835.1 Opitutaceae bacterium | reverse complement strand
GGGGCCGGCAGCCGGCGCGGCGCGGGCGGCTGCGGGTGGAGTTGGCGAGCGTGGGCTCGCTGTTTCCCTTCGGGTTTCTGCGGAAAGACATCGGGACGGACGTGGCGGTGGAGACGGTGGTGTGGCCGGCGCCGGTGGACTACCGGCGGCACGAGGTGCTGACGAGCCGGCGCACGGCGGGCGGGGAGCGGACGGTGCGGGCGGGGAGCGGCGGGGACCTGCGGGCGCTGCGGCGCTACGCGGCGGGCGATTCGCACCGGCTGATCCACTGGAAGGCGAGCGCACGGACGCGCACGCTGCTGGTGCGGCAGTTTGCGGCGGAGAGCGCGGAGAGCTACGCGATCTGGCTGCGGACGGACGCGGAGCTGTGGCCCCGGCCGGAGCAGTTCGAGCTGCTGGTGGGTTTTGCGGCGACGCTGGCGGAGGACCTGTTCCGCGGCGGGCGGCTGCGGGAGTTCGCGCTCGACGCGGAGCCGCCGCGCGCCGTGCGCCGGGTGCACGACCTCGAGCGGGTGCTGGACCGGCTGGCGGAGGCGCGGCCGCGGGAGGAAGTGCCGGCGAGCGGGACGACCGCGCCGACGGCGGGGCAGAACGTGTTGACCTTTGCGCCCGACGGGACGCGCGGCGTGATCGCCACGCTCGACGGGCAGGTGGCGGCTTCGGCGTGACATGACGCGCCGCGCCCAGCTCTCCGCGGAGGAATTGCAGCAGCTGAAGTGGCTGCTGGGCTCGGTGCTGACGCTGCTCGGCGTGAGCACGATCGTCTACATGGACATCGAGGCGTGGAGCCTGATGGCGCTGAACGCGGCGGCGGCCGTGGCGGTGCTCGTCCGGCCGACGCTGCCGGCGCGGGTGCCGCGGCTGGCGCATGTGCTGGCGTTTCCGGTGATCGTGGCGTTTTTCGCGGGGGACCTGTGGCTGCGCACGGAAGTGCTGCCGGCGATGGTGCGGCTGGGCCTGCTGCTGCTGCTGTATCGGACGATCAGTTACCGGCAGCGGCGCGACGACCTGCAGATCGTGATCCTGGGACTGTTCCTGATCATCGTGGCGGGCGTGCTCACGGTGTCGCTGACCTTCGCGGTGCACCTGCTCGTCTACACGGGCGCGGCGCTGGCGCTGCTGCTGACGGTGACGCTGTGCGACGGGAGCGCGGGGCGGCAGGTGTTTGCGCCGCCGGTGCCGGGCGAAGTGCCGGCGTGGGCGGCGCATGTGCGGTGGGGACACTTGGCGCGGCGGCTGCGCGAGGTGACGGACTGGCGGATCGTGGGATTGGGCGCGGTGTTGTTCGCGGGCGTCGTGGCGGTCTCGGCGGTGCTGTTCCTGGCGATCCCGCGTTTCCAGATCGAGAACAGCATGTTTCTCGACCGCTTCATCACGAAGAAGGCGAAATCGGGGTTCAGCGATTCGATCCGTTTCGGCGACGTGACGGAGATCCAGCAGGACTTCACGGTGGCGCTGAGCGTGGACGTGTCGGATCAGGCGCGGGTGCCGGCGTCGCCCTACTGGCGCATGGTGGTGCTGGACCAGTATATGAACGGGCAATTCCGGATGTCGGCGGCGTTGCGGCGGCAGGAGTTCGGGCCGGAGCGGACGCATCCGTTTCTGCACGGGGAGGCGAAGCCGCGGCAGGGGACGGCGGTGTTCTGGACGTTTTACCTCGAGTCGGGGGTGAGCCGGTATCTGCCGCTGGCGGGGCAGTTCGAGCTGCTGTTGTTCCGCGAGGCGCAGAACTTCCGGCACGCGCGGAATCTCGCGCTGGTGGCGTTGCGGGAGGAGCCGGTGGCGATGACGGCGTATCGGGTGGAGGGATTCGATCCGGGACCGCTGCTGCCGGACCCGGCGTTTGCGGCGCGGTGGCGGCGGCGCGACGAGAGCGGCGATTCGCCGCATGCGTTGCAGACGGGGGTGTCGCTGCCGACGGACGGCGATCACCGCGCGCTGGAGCGGATCGTGACGGAGTTGCGGCGCGGCCAGGAGATCGGGGCGGAGGAGTTTGCGCGGCGTGCGCGCGATTGGCTGCGGGCGCAGCACCAGTATTCGCTGGCGCCGACGATCCCGCGCGGCGAAGGGGATCCGCTGGTGCGCTGGCTGGTCTCGCGGGAGGCGGGCCACTGCGAACTGTTCGCGGGCTCGCTGGTGTTGCTGGCGCGGAAGGCGGGATTTCCGGCGCGGGTGGTGACGGGTTTCCGCGGCGGCAGCTGGAACGGGTTTTCCAACAATTTCTCGGTCCGCAATTCGGATGCGCATGCGTGGACGGAAATTTTCGACGAGGAGAAAGCGGCGTGGCTGCGGGCGGATGCGCTGGAGACGCCGGCCGCGGCGCAGGCGGCGGGCGCGACGGGCGACGTCGCGGTGGCGTCGCGCCTGGACCGGAGCTGGAAGGCGCGCATCGATAGCCTGCGGGTCTTCTGGTATCGGCGGATCGTGAGTTTCGACCAGCGCTCGCAGGCGGAGGCGCTGAAGGCGGTGAAAGCGGCGACGGAGCAATCGGGCAAGCGGCTGCGGGAGCGACTGGAAGCGATGGGCACGGCGGTGCGGCAGTGGTTCACGACGCCGTGGGACGTGGAGCGGGCGTTCAAGACGCTGGCGTTTCTGGTGATGGCAGGCGGGGCGCTGTGGTGGCTGGCGACGCAGGGGCGCGCGGTGCTGCGGGAACTCGCGCGCGCGTTGCGGCGGAGCGGCGGCGATCCGGTGCGCCGCGAGGCGGGGCGATTGCTCGTGACGTGGGAGGCGCTGCGGGCGAAGGGACGGAGCGGGGGAGCGGGAGCTGGAGCGGAAGAGGGAGAGACGGAGAGACAGAGAGACGGAGAGAGGGAGCAATCCGGTGACGGAGCGACGGCGGGACGTGGTGCGGGGGCACCGGGTGCGGCGCGGGCGGGGGGCGCCGAGACCGAGGAGGAGCGGGCGGCGCGCGGGGCGCTGGAGCGGGTGCGCTATGGGCGGCCGACGGACGGGGCGGAGGCGGAACGGGTTTTCCGACGGGCGCGGCAGGCGATGCGGGCGGCGCGACGGCGTTGACGGGCGGGCGGAGCGGACTCGCGGG
>JBILLY010000793.1:0-3044 GCA_044375835.1 Opitutaceae bacterium | reverse complement strand
ACCGCCTCGCCGGCCTCCGCCGCGACGATCCGGAGCGGGCGAAAAAAATCGAGGCCTTCGCCGCCCGGTTCGTCGCCGCCGCCTTCCGCCGCCCGCTCGCGCCCGATGAGACCGCGCGCTTCGTCACCGATCTCCTCCGCGGCGCGCCCGACGCCGAGACCGGTCTCCGGCGCGTCGTCCTGCTCGCGCTGAAATCGCCGCACTTCCTCTATCCGGAATTGCCCGGCGCCGCCCCCGGCCCGCGCACCGCCGCCCGGCTTGCCCTCGCGCTCTGGGACTCCGCCCCCGACGCCGCGCTCGAACGCGCCGCCGCGTCGGGCCATCTCGCCACGCCTGCCGGCGTGCGCGCCGAGGCCGTCCGCCTTGTCGACGATCCCCGTGCGCGCGCCAAAATCCGCGAGTTTTTCCAGGGTTGGCTCCAGCTCCGCTACCTCGAGGACCTGAGCAAAGACCCGCGGCAGCACGCCGACTTCACCCCGGAAATCATCGACGACCTCCGCACGTCGCTCGCGCTCTTCGTCGACGAGGTCATCTGGAGCCCGCGCTCCGATTTCCGCGAACTGCTCCGCGCCGACGACCTTCCCGTCAACGCCCGGCTCGCCCGGTTCTACGGCCTGCCGGCCCCGGCCGACGACGCCGCCTTCGTCCGCGTCGCCGCCCCCGCCGGCGAGCGCTCCGGCGTGCTCACGCATCCCTATCTGCTCGCCGCGCTCTCCTACAAGGCCACCAGCTCGCCCATCCACCGCGGGGTGTTTCTCACCCGCAGCGTCGTCGGCCGAGCCCTCAAATCTCCGCCCGTCGCGCAGGCCTTCGACGAAGCCCATTTCGAGCCCGGCATGACCATGCGCGAGAAAGTCGCCCAACTCACCCGCGGCGAAAACTGCATGGGCTGCCACGCCGTCATCAACCCGCTCGGCTTCAGCCTCGAGGGCTTCGACGCCGTGGGCCGCGTCCGCACGACCGACCACGGCAAGCCCGTCGACACCGTCAGCACCTATGCCGACGACGACGGCCGCACCGTGCGCCTCGCCGGTCCGCGCGATGTCGCCGACTTCGCCCTCGGCAGCGAGCGCGCGCAGCAACACTTCGTCGAGCAGCTGTTTCTCTACCTCGTGAAACAGCCGCCCGCAGCCTACGGCCCGGCCACGCTCGCCCGCCTGCGTGATTCTTTCGTCGCCTCCGGCTTCAACGTCCGCCAACTCCTCGTCGAGATCGCCGTGGTCGCCGCCCTCCACGGCACCCCGCCGCCGCCCGCTCCCCTCGCCTCCGCATCCCCCGTCCCCCGCGCCCCATGACCCCGCTCCGCCGCCGCGACTTCATCCGCCAAGCCGGCCTCTCCGCCGCCGTTCTGCCCTTCATCGTCGGCCTGCCCAGCCTCGGCCTCGCCGCGCCCGCGCGCCCGCGCCAGCGGCTCGTGATCGTCTTCTCGCCCAACGGCACCATCCCGCCCGCCTTCTGGCCCGACCAGACCGGCCGCGATTTCCAGCTGAAGGAAATCCTCGCCCCGCTCGCGCCCTACCGGAATCGCCTGCTCACGCTCCAAGGCCTCTCCAACAAGGTCCGCGGCGACGGCGACGGCCATATGCGCGGCATGAGCTGCCTGCTTACCGGCATCGAGCTGCTGCCCGGCAACATCATGGGCGGCTCCGGCCAGCCCGCCGGCTGGGCCAGCGGCATCTCCATCGACCAGGAGCTGCGCAACTTTTTCCAAAGTCGCCCCGAGACGCGCACGCGCTTCGGCTCGCTCGAATTCGGCGTCGGCGTGCAGGACCGCGCCGACCCGTGGACGCGCATGTCCTACGCCGGCAGCGGCCAGCCTGTCGCACCCATCTCCGATCCGTATCAGATGCACGAGAAGCTCTACGGCCAGCTGAAGGACCGCGAGAGCCTGCGCAGCGTGCTCGATCCGCTCAAAGGCGAGCTCGCCAAAGTCCGCGGCCTCATCAGCGCCGAGGATCGCCGCATGCTCGAGGCCCACGAGACGCTCGTCCGCCAGCTCGAGCGCGAGATCAGCGACCCCGCCGCCGCCGCCCTGCGCGCCGGCCCGCCCGATCTCGAGCGCGGTATCGCCGACCAGAACGACAATGTCCCCCGCCTCTCGCGCATGCAGATCGATCTGCTCGTGAATGCCTTCGTCAACGACATGGCCCGCGTCGCCACGCTCCAATACACCAAGTCCGTCGGCAGCGCCCGCATGAACTGGCTCGACATCACCGACGGCCACCACGGCCTCTCGCACGAGCCCGACACCGACACCGCCGCGCAGACGAAACTCATCAAGATCAACACCTGGTTTGCCGGCGAAGTGCGCTACCTTGCCGACCGCCTCGCCGCCACGCCCGAGCCCGGCGCCGACGGCTCGATGCTCGACCACACGTTGATCGTGTGGACCAACGAACTCGGCAAAGGCAACAGCCACACCCTCGACAACATCCCCTTTGTGCTGCTCGGCGGCGGCTTCGGCTTCGAGATGGGCCGCGCGCTCAAATTCGACAAGGCCGCGCACAACCGCCTCCACCTCGCCCTCGCCCACGCCGTCGGCCACCGGATCGAGACCTTCGGCAAAAAAGACCTCTGCGCCGGCGGCCCGCTCGCGCTCGGGTGACCGGGGCCCGCGGGCCGCTTCAAGGCGCGGCCGCGAAGCCGTCTTCGGTGCCTTGCTGCACCCGGTAGGCGCCGGTGCGCACCGGCGAGCCGCCGGAGGTCGTGCGCGTATTGTAGAGTTCGATCACGCGCGTCAGCTCCACGAGGCTAAGCCGCGCGTCGCGATTCGTATCCGCCGAGTGGTAACGCGTCAGCGTCACCACCGCCGTCGCCGCCCGCGTCGGCGCGTCGACAAAGCCGTCCGGATTGATATCCGACACGGTCGCCACGTCGTAGCAGCCGGTGCGCTGGTTGGCGTTGCGCGTATTATAGCGCGCGATCACCAGGAGCAGCTCGTCGAGGCCGAGCTTCAAGTCCGTGTTCGTGTCCGCTGAGTGCAATCCCACCGCCGAAACGACCAGCGGATCCGGCGCGGCAAGTAGCTGCACACTCTGGGCGCT
>JBILLY010000794.1:0-3044 GCA_044375835.1 Opitutaceae bacterium | reverse complement strand
CGGACGTCGCCGCCGTCGGCCGCGCCGGCCGCGGCTACTGCCGCCAGAAGACGATTTACGACCTGTCCGCCGGCACGCCCCGCGCCGTCTACCGCCAGGACCTCTCGGCCGCCGGTTGGGCCCTCGGCTCCGCCGTCCGCCAAAGCCTCCGCGAAACCCGCGCCGACCGCACCTGACTCCCCACCGCTGCTCCCGTTTCCCGATTTTCCAATTTTCCGCCTTCCCGATTTTCCGATCCCCGCATGAAACGTCCGTCCCGCTCGCAGCCCGCTTCCGTCGTCGGCCTCTCCTTCGCCGACGGCCGGCTGCGCCTCGCGCACGTCGCCCGCGCCAAGAGCGCCGTCGCCGTCCTCCGCACCGCCGCCGAGCCGCTCGCGCTCGACCTGCTCCATCCCGAGCCCGAGCTCGTCGGCCGCGAACTGCGCAACCACTTCGAAGCCGCCGGCATCCGCGAACACCGGGTCGTCGTCGCCCTCCCGCCCGCCTGGTGCATGAGCCAGCACAGCGCGGTGCCCGAACTCTCCGCCGAGGACACCGCCGGCCTCCTCCAGCTCGAAGCCGAAAAGGCCTTCCCCGCCGCGCCCGACGAACTCCAGCTCGCCCGCTCCGCCCAGCGCACCGCCACCGGCCGCTATATCACGCAGCTCGCCGTCCGCCAGGAGCAGCTCGCGCAACTCGGCGCCGTGCTCAAAGCCGCCGGTCTCAAGCCCGTCAGCTACACGCTCGGCCTCGCCGCGCTCGCCGGCGCCGTGCCGCCCGCCGGCGAAGGCCTCGCCACCCTCGTCCTCGAGCCCAAGGGCGCCACGCTGCTCGTCGCCGCCGGCGGCGGCCTCGCCGCCCTCCGCACCTTCGACTCGACCGTCGAATCCGAGACCGGCGAAAACGTCGTCAACGCCCGCGCCCTCGCCCGCGAGCTGCGCATCACTTTCGAACAGGTCCCGGCCGACCTCCGCGCCGAGGTCAAACGCCTCGTCCTCCGCGGCGACGAAACCCTCGTCCGCCAGCTCGCCGAGACTCTGGGCGACTGGGCCGCCGCCGCCGGCCTCCGCCTCGAGCCCGCCCTCGCCCCGGCCCGCCCCGTCGCCGAGGAGATCGTCGAGCAGGTCGCGCAACGCTTCGTCCAATCCGGCCCCTCCGACCTCGAGTTTCTTCCGCCCCGCCCGAGCCGTTGGGCTCTGCTGCTGGCGCGCTACAATTCGAAGCGCCTCGCCACCGCCGGCTTCGCCGCCGCCGCCGCCGCCGCCGCGCTCCTCCTCGCCTTCGGCTGGCAGGAATACACCCGCTGGTCCCTCCGCTCCGAATGGGCCGGCATGTCCGCCCAGGTCGCCGAACTCGAGGGCGTGCAGGCCCGCATCCGCGAATTCCGCCCGTGGTATGACACCGGTTTCCGCAACCTCACCGTCATGAAGCGCATCGTCGAGTGCTTCCCCGACACCGGCAACGTCACCGCCAAGACCTTCGAGATCCACGGCGCCACCATCAGCGTCACCGGCACCGCCCGCGACAACGCCTCCCTCCTCCGCACCCTCGACCAGGTCCGCCAGATCAAGGAAGTGCAGAACCTCAAGATCGAGCAGATCCGCGGCAAAACCCCCGCGCAATTCACCTTCACCTTCCGCTGGGCGGGAGGCTCCGGCACATGACCCTCACCCCGCAAAACCGCCAGAAATTCCTCATGATCGGCGCCGGCGCCGCGCTGCTCCTGCTCGTCGCCGACAGCATGATCGTCACGCCGCTCACCAAGGCCTGGGACACCCGCACCGCCGAGATCGCGCGTCTCCGGAAAAGCGTGACGGAGGGCCGTTCCCTCGTCGCCCGCGCCGACCGCACCCGGTCCCTCTGGGCCGAGATGCAGGCGCAGGCCCTGCCCAAGGACACCGCCAAATCCGAGCAGGACCTCATCTCCGCCTTCGACCGCTGGGGCCGCGGCGCCAACATCGAGGTCGGCTCCATCAAGCCCCAGTGGAAACGCGGCACCAACGCCCGCTACTCCCTCCTCGAGTGCCGCGTCGATGCCACCGGCTCCCTCGCCAACCTCACCCGCTTCCTCTGGGAAGTGGAGCGCTCGCCCATGGCCCTGCGCCTCGACTCCGTCGAACTCACCTCGCGCGACGACAACGGCGCCAAACTCACCCTCGGCCTCCTCGTCACCGGCCTCCGCCTCACCCCCCTGGAGGGCAGACCATGAACCCCGTATCCGTTTCCCGCCTACTCGCCGCCGGCTCGCTCGCGATCGCCCTGTCCACCGCGGCCGCGGCGTCCGCGTCCGCCGCCGAAACTCCCGCCGCCCCGCGCACGGAAAAACCGGTCAAGCCGGAGAAACCCGACAAGACGGACAGGCCGGCGAAGCCCGACAAAACCGAGAAAGCCGAACGCAACCGCGACCGCGAGCCCTCCGCCCCGTCGTCCCGCCCATCGTCGTCCGCCGCCCGCTCGACCACCGGCAACTCCGTGCCCGCCGCCACCGTCGCCCCGGCCGGCAGCTTCGAGTCATTCAGCCTCATCGCCGAACGAAACATTTTTAACCCCAACCGCATCGGCCGCACCCGCGCGAATCCCGACGCCCCCGCCCCGCGCACCGATCAGATCGCCCTCGTCGGCACCGTCGAGCGCGGCAGCTCCCTCGTCGCCGTTTTCGACGGCTCCGACCCCGTCTGGCGCAAGTCCCTCGCCGTCGGCGACTCCATCGGCGACTTCAAAGTCGTCCGCATCACCTCCGCCGGCGCCGACCTCGAGCGCGACGGCAAGCCCGTCTCCCTCCTCGTCTCCCACGCGCTCCGTCGCCCCGAAGGCGGCGACTGGACCGTCGCCAAACCGCCCGCCGACGTTCCGCCCGCCGGCGGCCTCATCGGCCCCCGCCCCGGCGACACCTCCGCCGCCCCCGCCGAAATTCCCGCCAACGCCTCCGAGGTCCTCAAGCGCCTCATGAAACAGCGCGAACAACAATTGAAGAAATGAAAACTCCCCCCGTCGCCCCCACCCTCTGCCTCGGCTTCGCCCTCCTCGGCGCGTCCCTGGCCGCCCAGCCCGCGGCCCCCGCCGCC
>JBILLY010000791.1:0-3048 GCA_044375835.1 Opitutaceae bacterium | reverse complement strand
CAGGTGCGGGTGCCGATGACGGTGCCGAGGCCGAGGCGACGCACGCCGTTGGCCATGGTCTCGCCGTCGGAGGAGGTGGATTCGTTGACGAGAACGACGAGGTGGCCGCGGAAGGGGTTTTGCATGTTGGGGCTCGGTTCGCCGAAGCGCGGTGCCCACCACATCCAGTCCTTGCGCATGAGGCGCGCGAGGAGCCAGCTCTCGATGTTGCCGCCGCGGTTGTGGCGGAGGTCGAGAATCAGGCCGGGGCGGTCGATCACCGGATAGTAGTCGCGCGCCCATTGGGCGTAGTCGTCGGAACCCATCGCGCGGAGGTGGACGTAACCGATCTGCCGGTCGCTCTCGGCGTCGACGCGGAGGCGGCGGGTGTGTTCCCAATCGCTGTAGCGGAGGGTGGCGGCGGCCGAGGCGGGGATGGGGCGGACGATGTGATCGGTGCCCGTGGCGGCGGTGCCGACGGCGGAGGCGGGTTTGACGCGGAGGAGGACCTGGCGGCCGGCCTGCTGACGGAGGAGCGAGGAGAGGTCCGGAACGGAGAGGGTGGAGACGCCGTTGATGGATTCGACGATGTCGCCCTCCGCGATCTGCAGGCCGGGGCGGGCGAGCGGCGAGATGCGGTCGGGGAAATCCGGATCGCCGCGGTAGATGCGGACGATGCGGTAGCCGCCGGACGGAGCGGCGCGCTCGAGGCGGGCGCCGAGCGACGCGACGCCGATGGTCTCGTCTTCCGGGGCGGTGCGGGTATCGCCGGGCTGCACGGCGGTGTGAAGGGCGGAGAGCTCGCTCATCATGTAGGCGAGGGCGTCGTTGAGTTCATCCCGGTCGGTGATGCGATCGACGAGCGGGAGGTGTTTCGCAAGGTTGGCGCGCCAGTCGACGCCGTGCATGCGCTCGTCGTAGAAGTAGTCGCGGTGGAGGCGCCACGCGTCCGTGAACATCTGGCGCCAGCTCTCGCGGGGCAGGAAGGAGAACTTGAGCGCGTCGAGCGACACGCGGGCCTTGTCGAGGTTGCCGGCGGCCTTGGCGGCGGCATCGATCACGTAGAGGTTGGAGGATTTGCGGAAGCCGAGTTTCTTGCCGTCGGAACTGATTTCGAAGCCGGAGGTGCCGTCGGTGATCGTGACGACCTCGATGTCGTTGCTCTTGATCTCGACGGCGCGAAGGCGCGTGGCCGGGGTGGTGGCGGCGGGGTCGGCGGCGCGGTCGCGTTCGACGAAGATCAGCGTCTTGTCGGCGGCGCGGAGGCGGGAGTAGTTGCCGGCGGCGACGGGGACTTCCCAGAGGCGGGAGGCGAGGCCCTCGAGTTGGACGGGCGTGGTGGTGTCGGAGGATTTGGCGGCGGGCACGGCGGGGGAGAGCTCGTCGTCGGGTTGGAACGGGGAGCGGCGCGTGGCGGACTGGAGCGCGAGGCCGTAGATCTTTACCGAACGGTCGAGAAACGGTTCGGGCTGGCGCAGCCCCCACGGCGCGCCGACGAGGGTCTGCATGGTGCGCTCGGAGAGGAAATAGAGCCAGCGGCCGTCGCGGCTCCAGGCGGGGCTGAAACTGTGGGTGCGGTCGCTCGTGACGGCGACGGGATCGCCGCCGGCGGCGCGGGCGAGGTAGACGACGCCGAAGTCGTTGGGCCCGTGGTTGACGAACGCGATCCAGCGGCTGTCGGCGGACCACGCGACATCGGCGCTGTCGAAGCTGCGGCGGGCGGAGGTCGCGAGGCGGCGGCGCTCGCCGGTGGCGACGTTGAAGAGCCAGAGTTCCTGGCTGCGCTCGGCGGAGACGAACCACTGGCCGTCGGGCGAGGGAAAGCCCTCCATGCGGAGAACCTCGCCGCCACGGGTGAGCTGCGTGCGGTCGCCGACGCCGTTGGCCGGGGCGCGCCAGAACTCCACCTCGCCGGATTCGTCGGAGAGCATCAGGAGGGATTTGCCGTCGGCGCCGAGGAATTCGGCCTGGCGGTAGCGCACGCCGCTCTGGCGCGTGACCTCGACGAGGCGGCCGCCGCCGGCGCGGGCGACGAAGATCTGGCCGCGCACGGTGAGGGCGACGCGGTTGCCGTTGGGGGAGAGGGCGAAACTCGACAGGTAGTCCATGGGCTTGGTGACCCATTTTTCGCGCATGTGGTCGAAGTCGGAGGCGAGGCGGATGGGGACGACGGCGGTGCGGCCGGAAGCGAGGTCGAGGAGCCAGAGGTCGGCGCCGTTCTGATAGGCGATGCGGCCGCGGCTGAGGCTGGGATGCTTGACGCCGAAGTCGGCGTGGCGGGTGTGCTGGCGGAGGTCGGAGCCGTCGGGGCGCGCGGACCAGATATTCATGGGGCCCTGGCGGTCGGAGGCGAAGTAGACGCGGCCGCCGGACCACATCGGCCAGCGCGACGTGCCGTCGTGGCCGGGCGCAAAGCGCTCGGCCTCGGGGCCGTCTTTGCGCCAGCGCCAGAGCTGCTGGGCGGTGCCGCCGCGGTAGTGTTTGGCGTGGCTGCTCTGGGCGGCGAAGCGGGTGAAGAACAGCGTGTCGCCGGAATCATCATACACGCCCTCGTCGGCCTGCGCGAGCGGCAGGACGGTGCGGGCGAGGGAGTCGGGCTCGACCGCGACGAGCTGGGCGGACGGGAGGGTGGAGTAGTGGCGCGTGCTGTAGAGGACGCGGCCGTCGGCGGTCCAACCCCGGGCCTGGGCACCGGGGGACTCGCCCTCGTAGGTGAGGCGCTTGGGCGGGCCGCCGGCGAGCGGCATGGCGTAGACTTCGGTCTGGCCCTCGTAGTGGGCGGTGAACGCGACCGACCGGCCGTCGGGGGAGATCGCGGCATGGGTTTCGGCGCCGGGGTGCGTGGTCAGGCGTTGCGCGGTGCCGCCGCCGGCAGCGACACGCCAGAGATCGCCCTCGGCGGTGAAGACCAGCGTGTCGTCGTGAAGCGCGGGAAACCGGTAGTAGCCGGCGCCGGGGTCGGGCTGGGGTTGGGCGACGGCCGGCAGGGCGACGAGTGCGAGGACGAGTGGGAGTGCACCGCGGATGCGGAAGAGAACGAGAGTAGCGAAGAAGCGAGCGGGAGAGGGG
>JBILLY010000790.1:0-3050 GCA_044375835.1 Opitutaceae bacterium | reverse complement strand
ATCCAGCTCTACAATGCGCGCCACAACGGCGTCCGCACCGGCGCCTATGCCGTGGCGACGGGTGCGTCGGACGACGGCTTCGCGCCCGACCTCGTGCGCACCGGCGCCGCGAGCTTGGCGCGTTACCACAGCGCGGATACGAGCCGCGACGGCCGCCTGAGCCTCGTGGAGCTGACGCGTGTGATCGAACTCTACAACTTCCGCGTCGGCACCAGCCGCACCGGCCAATACAAGCTCCAACCCGGCACCGAAGACGGCTTCGGCCTCGGGCCGTAAGCGCCGGCGGTTCGGAGCAGGGCGCGTCTCCGTCCCGCTCCGCCCGCCCGCAGCCCGGTGCGCCGGGGTCTGCTCCGCGGGCGCAAGCATCTGTGCCCGCGCCTCCGCGCTTGCCTTCGCCGCCGCCAGGCCTGTTTTGCTCTCCCGCTTGCGCATGAACCTTCCGAACATCCTCACCATCTCCCGGGTGCCGCTGATGTTCATCGTGGTCGCATTGATGTATGCGGAGTTCAAATGGTCCGCGACGCTCGCTTTTTGGCTCTTCATCACCGCGGCGCTCACCGATTGGCTCGACGGCAAACTTGCCCGCGAAATGGGAGTCGTCTCCGCCTTCGGCCGGTTCATGGACTCCGTCATCGATAAGGTGCTCGTGATCGGCATCATGATCGCCCTCGTAAACGGCGACTACTTCGGCGGCTACAACATCGCCGCCATGATGCTCCTCCTCTGCATCCTCTGCCGCGAGTTTGCCATCTCCGGCCTGCGCATGGCCGCCGCCGTCAAGGGCCGCGTCGTCGAGGCGGACGCCGGCGGAAAAGTAAAAACCTTCGTCCAACTCAACGCCATCGGCTGGCTCATGGGCGCCCGGATGCTCTCGCACGATTTCCCCGAACTCTTCGGCGGCCACGACCGCGATTGGGTGACCGGCGTGCGCACCTTCGGCATGGCGCTGTTCGGGCTGTCGGCCCTGCTGACGATCACCTCCGGCGTATCGTATTTCCGACGACACGGCCGGCTGCTCATGGGCTGAGGCGTGCGCGTCGCCGCCCTGCCTCCGTCACACGCCGATGCCGCTCCCGCCCCCGCGCTGGCCCCGCGCCTTGCCCACGTCCGTGGTCGTCGGCCTCGCCACGCTCGGTCCGCTCGGCCGGCGCCTGCCGGCGCCCGGCACGTGGGGCTCCGCGGCAGGCCTGCTTTATTTCCTCCTGTTTTTACAACAGGCGGGCATCGGCCTCACGTTGCTTGCCAGTATCGTCGCCGTCTGGCTGGCGGTCGGGCTCTGCGGCGAGGCCGAGGTGCGGCTGCGCGCCAAGGACCCCGGCCAGGTCGTGCTCGATGAATTTGTCGTGATCCCGCTCTGCTTCCTCGGCTGGTCCTCGCTCGTTCCGGTGTTGCCGGCCTGGGCGGTCGCGCTCGCCGGCTTCGGCCTGTTCAGGCTCTTCGATATCGCGAAGCCGTTCGGCATCGCGCGGCTGCAGCATCTGCCGGGCGGGTGGGGTGTCGTGGCCGACGATGTCGGCGCCGCCCTCGCCGCCTGCGCCACGCTGCACGTCGGCGCGTGGCTCTGGCTGCGGCTCTGATCAGGCCAACGGCTGCAGGTTCACCGCCGGCACGCGCACGAGCAGGCCCTGCTGCAGCACGTCGACGGCGAGCACGATGCCGTTGGGCTTCGACGGATCGTCGATCACGCCCTCAAGGCCGTGCAGCGGTCCGCCGATGATTTTGGCGCGTTTTCCTTTGGTCAGCAGCGGCATCACGCTCAGCTCCAGACCCGACGCCACGATCCGCTTCACGTCGTCGAGCTGCCGCAGAAACAGCGCTTCGTCGCCGACGTGGATCGCGCGCGCCAGCAGGTCCTGCTGGTAGATGCGGGATTTCAGCTCGGCCGGGACGCGCGAGAAAACGTAGCCCGGAAAAAGCGGCTTCGTGAACCGCTTCGTCTGCGTGCCGTATTTGCGCACGCTGTCGACGAGCGGCAGGTAGTGCTCGAAGTTCTCCGCTTTCAGCAGGGCCGCGAATTTCTTCTCGCAGCGCGGCTTCGTGTGGCAGACCAGCCAGTAGGAATCGGCGGTCACGTCAGATCTTGAGCAGGTAACGGATCGCGGCGTGATAGCCCTCGAGGCCCAGGCCGGTGATCACCGCGATGCAGGCGGGCGCGGTCAGCGACGTGTGCCGGAACTCCTCGCGTTTGTAGATATTGGAGATGTGCACCTCGATCGTCGGCAGGTGCGCGCCGAGCAGCGCGTCGCGCAGGGCCACGCTCGTGTGCGTGAAGGCGCCGCCGTTGATCACGATGCCGTCGAACTTCGCGTCGGTCAGGGCCGCAATCCGGTCGATGAGCGCGCCTTCGTGGTTCGACTGGAAGAACTCGAGCTGCGCCCGTGCCCCGAACTCCGCGCGCAGCGCCTGTTCGAGGTCGGCGAGCGTCGCGCGGCCGTAGATTTCCGGCTCGCGTTTGCCGAGCCGGTCGAGGTTGGGCCCGTTGAGGATGGCGATCTTCTTCATGCTGGGTCGAAGACGCAAAACCGCCCCGCCGCGGAAGGGAAGACTCAACTTGCCGGTTTGGCCGGACGCGCTCGCGACCCGGCTGGATCTCCGCCCGTCCACCGGGTGCGCCCGCCGCGCCCGTCAGAGCGGATTGTCCGTCGCCACAAATTCCCACGGCAGTCCGAATTTCGCCGCCAGCTCCGCGGCGAGCGCCCGCACGCCGTGCACCTCCGTCGCGTAGTGCCCGCAGAGGTAGAGGTTCAGTTTCTCCTCCTGCGCCTTGTTGAACCATTCCTCCCGCAGCTCGCCGGTCACCAGCGTGTCCGCGCCCGCGGCGGCCAGTTCCGGCACCGCGCTGTTGCCGGATCCGCTGCAAAACGCCACCGCGCGCGGCCGCTCGGGACCGCACTCGATCGCGATCACGCGGGGGTAGAGTTTTGCCAGTTTCGCCCGCAGCGCCGCGCGTGTCAGCGCTTTCGGCGCCGGCGCCACGCAACCGATCGCCTCGCCGTCGCGCACGAGAAACGGCCGGCGCTTCGCGAGGCCCAGCTGGCCGGCGAGCAGCG
>JBILLY010000789.1:0-3053 GCA_044375835.1 Opitutaceae bacterium | reverse complement strand
GGACCGGGGCGAGTTTGCGGACGACGGCGTTGACGAGCCGGGCCTCGGCCGGGCTGGCGAGGGACTTGGTGCGCTCGACGGCGTGGTGGACGATTTTGGCGATGCGGCCGTCGTCGCCGTCCTGGGCGGCTTCGATGAGTTCGAAACCGGCGGTGTAGAGCACGGCGCGGGTGGAAAATCGGGGTGGATGGGCCACGAGGCGGTTGACGGCGCCCTCGATCCGGCCGGCGTGGCGGACGACGCCGAGCACCAGGTGTTGGCAGCGGGCGCGGTCGGCGCCGGCGAGCGTGCGGGGCAGCGTATCGAGCAGGGCGTCGATGCGTTCGCGTTGGTCGAGCCAGCGCGCCAGCAGGCGGGCGGCGGATTCCCAGGAGCCGGCGGAACCCGGCGGCACGACACTCGGTTTGACAAGGTTGGACATTGTCCGCTCAACTCTCCCGTTCAGGCCCTTTCACACGCAATCATGAATTCCGAAGCTGTCTCCGCGCTCATCGCCAAATCGCCGTCGCTCAAGGCGGCCAAGCCGAAGTTGGAGGCGATGGAGCCGGGAGCCTACGTGGTGCACCGCAGCTGGGGATTCGGGCAGATCAAGAAATACGACGAAGCCGCCCAACGCCTCGTGATCGATTTCAAAGAGAAGAAGGGCCATGCGATGGATCCGGCCTTCTGCATCACGACGATGGATATTCTGCCGGCCAGCCACCTGTTGGTGCGCAAGGAGACGGACGCCAAGAAGATCGCCGAGCTGATCGCCGACAATCCCGCCCAGCTGGTCGTCGAGGCACTGCAGGCTTACCCGAACCACGCGGCCACCGCGATCGAGCTGGAGATCACGCTCGCGCAGGTGATCGGCGAGGAGAAGTTCAAGAAGTGGTGGTCCGCGGCCAAGAAGCTGGTCGCCAAAGATCCGCGCATCGCCGTGCCGGAGAAGAAGACCGAGTGCTACGTGGTCCGCGAAACGCCGGTTTCCGCCGAGGACGAAATCGTGGAGCAGTTCAACGGCACCCGTTCGGCCCGCCGCCGTATCCAGCTCGCCGAAGAGCTGATGGACGCCGTGGGCAAGAAGGACGTGAACGCCGACTTGGCCGCCGTGCTCAAGGGGCTCGCCGACGCCGTGAAGGATTCCAACCAACTCGACGCGTCCGAGCGCCTCTACGGCGCCGCGGTGCGCGATGATCTCGCCAAGGCTCTCGGCCAGGAGACGGCGTTCGAGCCGTCGCAGGCGGCGATCATCGCCAATGTCCGCGACTTGCCCGCGATCGCCGAGAAGATCCCGGTGCAGTTCCAATCGCGCTTTCTCGAGCTGATCCAGGAGACGCATCCGATCGAAGCGCGCGACCTGCTCTTCACGCTCCTCAAGACGTCGCAGGGCAAGTTCACCACGGAGTGCATCAACTTCCTCGTCGAGCACGACCATGCCGACGAACTCGCCGCGACGCTGCTGCGCTGGCAGACCGAGCAGAACCTGCGCGCGCCGGTGCTGCTTTGGATCGTCAAGAACCGCCACTCGAAGAAGTTCGCCAAGCTGCTCAACGACCTCATCTCGCCCCGCCTGCTCGGCGCGATCTTCTTCGCGATCGACTACGAGGCGCTGCAGGCATCTAGCGCCCGCCGCATCCCGCTGGCCGACATCCTCAGCGAGGACGTGGACCTGATCCCCGACCTGCTCTCGACGGCCGATCCGGAGACGGCCCGCGACCTCGCCAACACGCTGATGTTGAACCAGGGCTTCGAGGAGCTGACGAAGAAGTCGCTGCTCGCCCGGTTCATCAAAATCTTCCCCAAGATCCAGTCGCTCGTCGCCGCGGACGCGGAGAGCAAGGAAGAGCAGTTGCTCGTTTCCCGCGAGAGCTACGACCGCAAGGTGCAGGAATACGAGACGATCAAGAGCGAGAAGATCCCGGAGAACAAAGCCGCGATCGCCACGGCCCGCGAGCACGGCGACTTGAAGGAGAATTCCGAATACAAGATGGCCAAGCAGGACCAGCAGGTCCTCATGGCGCAGAAGACCCTGCTCGAGCGCGACCTCGGCCGCGCGCGCGTCACGGACTTCAAGGACGCCTCCACGGACCAGGTCGGCATCGGCACCCTCGTCACGGTCAAGAACGGCGCGACCGGCGCGACGACGACCTACACGATCCTCGGCGCCTGGGACGGCGATCCGGACAAGAATATCCTTTCCTACAAGACCGCGCTCGGCGCCGCGCTGCTCGGCAAGAAGGCCGGCGAAGTGGCGACGGTGAAGGCGGGTGCGGCCGAAGAAGACTACGCGGTCGTCAAGATCACGCGCTACGTCGACAGCCTCGCGGGCTGACCGCCGCAGCAGCCGCCGTCCCGGACCGGACGGCGGATCCGATGAGCGCAAGGCGGGTCTCGCGGCCCGCCTTTTTTGTGTCCGGAAGTCCGGCCGGCGGTTTGTCGGACTTTGGCGCGCGCGGCGACGCGGCTTGCGGCGGGGCGGCGGGGCGGGCATCTCGGCCGGCGATGACGTCGTTTGTCCAAGGTGCGGTGTTGGGTTTCTCGATCGCGGCTCCGGTGGGGCCGATCGGGCTTTTGTGTATCCGGCGAGCGGTCACGGACGGCCGGCTGGCGGGGTTCGTGTCGGGCCTGGGCGCGGCGACGGCCGACACCCTCTACGGTCTGGTGGCGGCGACGGGCTTGTCGGTGGTGACGGAGTTCATGGTCGCCCACCGGCTTTGGTTCCAGGGGGCCGGCGGGGCGTTTCTGGCGTGGCTCGGCTGGCGGATCGTGCGGACGTCGGCGCCGGTGGCGCCGGCGGCGGCAGGGGCGGCGCCGAATCTGGCGGCGGCGTTCGGGTCGACGTTTGTGCTCACGGCGCTGAATCCGATGACGATCGTGGCCTTTCTCGGCGCGTTCGCGGGGCTGGCGGTCCGGGCCGAGGCGTCGCGGGGCGCGGCATTTTGGCTCGTGGCCGGTGTGTTCGTCGGCTCGTCGCTTTGGTGGCTGATTTTGAGCCTGTTGGCGGGCGGGTTGAGGGACCGGCTGCGGCCGGCCCTGCTGCACCGCGTGAATGTGGCGGCGGGGGCGGTGGT
>JBILLY010000053.1:0-12584 GCA_044375835.1 Opitutaceae bacterium | reverse complement strand
GGCGGGCTTTCGTAACGGTATTCATGGGTGGTGTCCTCAGGCGACGGTCTTGCCTTCTTTGCGGCGAACACGCTCGCCGACGATGCGCACGCCCTTGCCCTTGTAGGGTTCCGGCGGGTAGTAGCCACGGATCTCGGCGGTGACGGCACCGACGAGCTGTTTGTCCGCGCCTTCGATCTTGAGCTTCGTCTGGTCGGTGACGGTGACTTTGATCCCGGCGGGGATCTCCATCAGAATCGGATGGGAGTAACCAAGCGCGAGGTCGAGCTGGCTGCCCTTGAGGTTGGCTTTGAAACCGACGCCCTGGATCTCGAGTTCTTTCACGTAGCCATCGGTGACGCCCTTGACCATGCCGGCGACGACCGAACGGGCGGTGCCATACATGGCCTTCGCGAAGCGGCTGTCCTCGGTGGGAGCGAACGTGACCTGCTTGGCGGCGACGGTGACTTTGACGACGGGCGCAAAGGTCTTCTCGACCTTGCCCTTGGGCCCCTCGACGAGGACTTTTTCACCGGAGACGGTGACCTTCACCTTGTCGGGGATGGAAACGGGTTGTTTGCCGATACGGCTCATTTGGAAAATTGGCTGAGGTTGACGACGCGCGTCCGGTTACCAGACGTTGCAGACGAGCTCACCGCCGGCCTTGTGGCGGCGGCAATCGGCATCCTTCATCAGACCTTTGGAGGTCGAGACGATGGCGATGCCGAGACCGTTGAGCACGCGCGGGATCTCGGTGTAGCGGTAGTAGAGGCGGCGACCGGGCGAAGAAACGCGGGTGAGGCCGGTGATGGCGGGGGCGCCGTCCACATACTTCATCTTCACGATGAGCGTTTTGTGGCCCAGGGCGTCGGTGCCGTTGCTGTGGTCGACGACGTAGCCTTCGGCCTTGAGGATAGCGGCGACGCTTTCCTTGAGCTTGGAATGAGGGATCACGCAGTCGTCCAAGCGGGCTTTGCTCGCATTGCGGAGACGCGTGAGGAGGTCACTGATCGTATCGGTCATGGTGGATGTTTTCTTGCTGCGGCCGCGCGGGTCATATCCGACCCCCGTGGGCCAAAGGGATTACCAGGAGGACTTGGTCACGCCGGGGATCTTGCCGGCGAGGGCGAGTTCGCGGAACTGGATACGCGAGACACCGAACTTGCGGTTGTAAGCGCGCGGGCGGCCGCTGAGGGAGCAGCGATTGCGGATGCGCGTCGGCGAGGAGTTGCGCGGGAGCTTCTGGAGCTTTTTCTGCGCGGAGTAGAATTCCTCGTCGCTGGTGGCAGGATTGGCGAGGATCGCCTTCAGTTCGGCCCGCTTGGGCGCGAACTTGGCGGCAAGATTGATGCGCTTCTTATTGCGCTCGATGGCAGAGGTCTTCGGCATGGCGGAGTGGTGCTAAATTAGGCGGCCTTCGGCGCATTGCTGGACTCCGTGCGGCGGAAGGGCATGCCGAGGAGCTTGAGGAGTTCGCGACCCTCGTCGTCCGACTGGGCAGTCGTGACGATGGTGATGTCGAGACCCATTTGCTTCTTCACATTCTCAACCGTGATTTCGGGGAAGATGGTGAAGTCGGTGATGCCGAGGTTGTAATTGCCTTGGCCGTCGAGCTTGGTCGGCACGCCGCGGAAGTCGCGGATGGTGGGTAGCGCGACCGCGAGCAGGCGGTAGAGAAATTCCCACATCGCGTTGCCGCGAAGGGTGACGCTGCAGCCGGTGATCTGGTTGGGCTTCAGCTTGAAATTCGCGATGGCCTTGCGGGAGCGATTCAGAATCGGTTTCTGACCGGCGATGAGCGCCATGTCGCGCGCGATGTCGGCGATCTGGTTCTTGTCGGCGTCCGCGTCGATGCCGGTGTTGACGTTGATTTTGACGAGCTTCGGCACCTGGTGCTTGTTTTTGTAGCCGCGGCTCTTCACGAGCTCGGGAGCGACTTGCTCGGCGTAGAACTTTTTGAGAGTGGGAACGGAACTCATGATGAGGGGCCCGCGATTACCGACCGCAGGCGGAGGAGTGGTGATTTTTGTGGAAAAGCGCCGAGTAACGCAGGCGCGCCGCCGGTTTGGCAAGCGCGCTTTCTACGTCGCGAATCAGGCGGCGGGAGCGGATTTCTTGCGCTTGCTGGCGTCGAAGGCCGCCTGGAGCATCAGGTTGCTGATGTGGATGGAACCCTCGCGCTCGGTGATGGCGCCCTGCGGGTTCTTCTCCGACTTCTTCTCGTGCTTCTTGATCATCGCGACGCCTTCAACGCGGGCGCGCTGCTTGGCGGGGACGATCTCGAGGACCTTGCCCGATTTGCCCTTGTGGGAACCGGCAATGACGACGACGGAGTCGCCGCGTTTGATGTGAAACTTCTGGGCCATGTTAGAGAACCTCCGGAGCGAGCGAGATGATCTTCATGAAGTTCTTCGCGCGCAGTTCGCGGGCGACGGGTCCGAAGATGCGGGTGCCGCGGGGATTGTTGGTGGCGTCGATGATGACGATCGCGTTGGAGTCGAAGCGCAGGTAGCTGCCGTCGGCGCGGCGGACCGGGGCCTTGGTGCGGACGACCACGGCCTTGGCGACTTCGCCCTTTTTCACGGTGGCGTCGGTGGTGCTTTCTTTGATGTGCACGGTGACGACATCGCCGATGTGGGCGTAGTTGGTCTTTTGGCCCATGGCTTGGATGAGCGCGGCTTTGCGGGCGCCGGTATTGTCGGCGACCTCGAGAATGGAGCGCAGTTGGATCATGGCGGGCCTCCTTTGATGGTTGGGTTGTTAAAGATTCAGGTCTTGGCGTCCGCGGCGGGAGCAGCGGTGTCGGCGGTCTTGGTCGTCTTGGTCGGGACGGCGGCGGCAACATCGGCTTCGCTGATAGCAGCGCCGTCGGCCACGATGGCCTTCTGGAGGACCGCAGTCACGCGCCAGCGCTTCAGGCGGCTGATGGGACGGGTCTCCATGACCTCAACCTTGTCGCCGATCTTGGTCTCGTTCTTCTCGTCGTGGACGTGAAGCACGGTCTGCCGGTTGACGACCTTGTGGTAGAGGGGATGCGGAGTCTTGTAGGCGACGGTGACCTTGATCGACTTGTCGCCGGAGCGGCTGGAAACGAAGCCGATCTGGGTTTTGCGCGCGGTGCGTGGGCCGGAAGAGGCGGTGGACATTTTGATTTCGGTGTTCGGATTGCGGATTTCGGATTGGGGCTGCGGGCACTCGCGGCGCGGGGCCGCATGCCGCCATCACCAATCCGCAATAATCAGGCGGCCTTGGTGGCGACGGCCTTCTTTTGGTTGGCGACGGTCTCGAGTCGGGCGATGTCCTTGCGGAGCGTGCGCAGCTCGTGGGTCTTCTCGACCTGGCCGGTCTGCTTGCGCAGGCGGAGCTGGAGGAGCTTCTCGCGGGTTTCGCGGAGCTTGGTCTGGATCTCGGCGGGCGAGAGGTCGCGGATTTCTTTCGCGGTCATGGCGTAATCGGGTTCGTGGTTTCGGATCAGGCCGCGGAACCGTCACGCTGGATGAACCGGCAGTGGAACGGGAGCTTGGCGTCGGCGAGGCGGAAGGCCTCTTTGGCGATGGACATGGGGACACCGGCGAGCTCGAAGAGGACGGCGCCGGGTTTGATGACGGCGACGTAGAACTCGACCGGACCTTTGCCTTGGCCCATGCGGACCTCGGCGGGCTTCTTGGTGACCGGTTTGTGCGGGAACACGCGGATCCAGAGTTTGCCCTTGCGCTTGAGGTGGCGCGAGATGGTGACACGGGCCGCTTCGATCTGCTGGCCGGTCATGGGACCGCGAGTGAGGGACTGCAGGCCGAATTCGCCGAAGGCGAGCGTGTTGCCACGCTTGGCGTTCCCGGAACGGGAACCCTTCATCGACTTGCGGTATTTGGTGCGGGCGGGAGCGAGAGCCATGGGAGTTTTTCTCCTGGAAAGAGTGGTTTAAGCGGAGTCCGGCTCAGTTGTTGTCGGACTCTTTTTTGCAGATCCAGCACTTGACGCCGATCTTGCCGTAAACGGTGAGCGCTTCGGCGAACCCGTAGTCGATGTTCTCACGGAGGGTATGCAACGGCACACGGCCCTTGCGCTGCCACTCGCGGCGAGCGATGTCCGCACCACCGAGGCGGCCGGAGCATTGGATACGGATGCCTTCGGCGCCGAGGGCCATCGCCATTTCGACGGCCTTCTTCATGGCGCGGCGGAAGGCGATACGGCGCTCAAGCTGGAGGGCGACGTTCTCGGCGACGAGCGCGGCCTCGATCTCGGGCTTCTTCACTTCCTGGATGTCGAGGAGGATCTCTTTGCCGGTGAGCTTCGCGAGCTCTTCCTTGATCTTCTCGATTTCCTGACCCTTGCGGCCGATGACGATGCCGGGGCGGGCGGTGTAAATCTTGACGCGGACGCGGTTGGAGGCGCGCTCGATGAAGATGCGCGGCACCGACGCCTGCTTGAGCTTCTCCATCAGCTTGGAGCGGATGATCTGGTCCTCGGCGAGGAGCTTGCCGAACTCTTTCTTGCCGGCATACCACCGGGACTGCCAGTTGCGGCGGACGGCGAGACGGAAACCGACGGGATTGGTTTTTTGGCCCATGGAAGTGCGAGATTATTCGTTGGTGTTGCCGTCCGAGAGAACGATCTTGATGTGCGACATCTTCTTGCGGCGGGGCATCGCGGTGCCGCGGGCGCCGGCCTTGAAGCGTTTGAGCACGGGGCCGTTCTCGATGATCGCGCTCTTCACGCGGAGGGAATCCGCGGAGAGGTTGTTGTTGTTCTCGGCGTTCGCGATGGCGCTCTTGAGCGTCTTGGCGATGAGCTTGGCGCTCTTGCGCGGGACGAGCATGAGGTAATCGACGGCGTCGGCGGCCTTGCGGCCTTGGATCGTGCGGGCGACTTCGCGGACCTTTTTAGGGGACATCCGCGCGTAGCGAGTGAGGGCTTGGACTTCCATGTTGGTGAGGTGGATTCCGACTTCCGGGGGAGCGGTCGGCGATAACGGCGGGAGCATCAGGGATGCGCCGCCCTACCCTTTTGGTTGGTGAACAGAGTTAAGATTTCAGAACTTTGATGTGAACGTGATCGCCGGACCGGATCAACTGCCGGGGCGCCACCGAGAGAATCAGGGCGGCGCTGCAGCCGGCACGAAGATCGACCAGAAGGATCTCCGCGACGTCGGTCGCACCCCGCGCCACCCGACACACCATACCCTGGCGCAGACCGGCATCGAAGCCGCGGCCCAGCATGACGAGATCGGCGACACGCGCGGGTTGCACCGCCACGACTTCGGCCACAGGCGCGCCGCTCGCCGCGGCCGAGAAGGGCGCGAGGGCGAGCGAGGCGAAGAGGCTGAGGACGAGACGGCGCATCGGCGGACGAGACGGGCTCAGATCTCCTTGCGGGTCATACCGCCGTGCGCCTTGAAGATGCGCGTCGGGGCGAACTCGCCGAGTTTGTGACCGACCATGTTCTCGGTGACGTAGACCGCGATGAACGCCTTGCCGTTGTGCACACTGAACGTGTGACCGACGAAATCGGGCGTGATCGTGGAGCGACGGGACCAGGTCTGGATGGGTTTCTTGGTGCCGGCCTTCGCGGCCTTTTCGATCTTCTCGAGCAGGTGGTAGTCGACGAAGAAACCTTTTTTGATGGAACGTGCCATGGTGCGAGGGGGGCGGGATTACTTCTGGCCACGCGGCTTGCGGCCGTTGTGGTGGACGATGATCTGGGCGTTCGAGGGCTTCGAACGGCGGCGGGTCGGGAAACCCTTCGCCAACTGGCCCCACGGGGAGACGAGCTGCTGCCGGCCGCCACCACCCTTGGATTTGCCCTGACCGCCACCGTTGGGGTGGTCGACCGGGTTCATCGCCATACCGCGGACCGTCGGGCGGACGCCGAGCCAACGCTTGCGGCCGGCCTTGCCGAGGGACTGCTGGTTGTGGTCGCCGTTGCCGACTTCACCGATAGTGGCGCGGCACTTGGCGTTCACGTAGCGGAGTTCGCCGGAAGGCATCTTGAGCGTCGCGCGGTCGCCTTCGACGGCGACGAGCTCGAGGCTGGAGCCGGCGGTGCGGGCGATCTGGGCGCCGCGACCGGGGACGAGCTCCACGCAGTGGAGGCGGGTGGACGGCGGAATGATCGACAGCGGGAAGCTGTTGCCGACCGTGTAATCGTTCGTCGTCGCCTTGTTGGAGGCGAAGATCGAGGCGCCGACCGCGAGGCCCTTCGGGGCGATGATATAGCGCTTCTCGCCGGTGGAATAGGCGACGAGGGCGATGTTCGCGGAGCGGTTCGGATCGTATTCGATCGCCTGGACCTTCGCGGGAAGGTCGAGGATGTCGCGACGGAAGTCGATGATCCGGTAGAGCTGCTTGTGGCCGCCGCCGCGGTGACGCGAGGTGACGCGACCGTAGACGTTACGGCCGCCGCTCTTGTGCTTGTGCTCGGTGAGGCCGCGCTCCGGGCGCTTCTTGCTGATCTCGCCGACCACCTTGTTGAGGGAGGTGAAACGACCGGCGGCGGTCAGGGGACGGAATGAATGGATAGCCATGTTGGGATGTCTCCGGGTGTTCGAGATCGCTTAGACGAGCTCGATCTTGTCGCCGGCTTTGAGCGTAACGATGGCCTTCTTGTAGTCGGAACCGACGCTCGGACGGCCCTGACGGCTCTTCTTGTTCTTGCCGCGGTAGGTCTGGGTGTTCACGCGGCGCACGGTGACCTTGAAGGTCTCCTCGACCGCCTGGGCGATCTGGTGCTTGTTGGCGTGGCCGTAGACTTCGAAAGTATACTGGCCGAGCTCGGACGACAGCTTGTTGGATTTCTCCGACAGGCGGACGAGTTTGAGGATCTTGTCGGCTTGCATTAGTTCTTACCTCCGTTGACGCGGGCGAGGATCGTCTCGAGCGCTTTGCTGCTGACGATGATCTTGGCGTATTGCGCGAGATCTAGGGTATTGAGCTTCGAGGCCTCCTGAAGGGTCACGCGCTCGATGTTGCGGGAAGCGCGGGCCGTGAGGGCCGCGAACGGCGCGTCGACGAGGAGCACCTTGCCCTTGGGGGCGATGCGGCCGACGACGGCGACGACCGCCTTGGTCTTGGTGGCCGCGGCGTCGAACGCCTCGATCACCGCGATCTCACCGGCGACGGCGCGATCAAAGAGCGCGCGGCTGAAAGCGAGCTGCTTCACCTTGGCGTTGATCTTCTTCGAGTAATCGCGCGGCTTCGGGCCGAACACGACACCACCGCCGGACCACAGGGGCGAGCGGATGGAACCGGCGCGGGCGCGACCGGTGCCCTTCTGGCGCCACGGCTTCTTGCCGCCGCCGCGCACTTCACCGCGAGTCTTGGTCGAGTGGGTGCCCTGGCGGTTGTTGGCGTTGATGGCGACAATCACTTCCTTGACCGCTTGAAGGCCCTTGTCGCCTTCGAAGGTCGGGATGGCGGCGAATTCCTTTTCGCTGCTCGTCTTACCGTCGGAGCTGAAAACAGTGAGTTTCATAGCTGGGCGTCTCCTTATTTCTTGGCGGCCGGCTTGGCGGCGGCGGCGGGTTTGGCGGCGGCCTTCTTGGCGTCAGCCGGCGCGGCAACCGGAGCGGTGGGGAGCGCCCACTGACCCTTGATCGCGGTGCGGACAATAACGTCGTCGCCGTTGGCGCCGGGGATCGCACCCTTCACCAGGATGAGATTTTTGTCGGCAATGACGCGGATCACGCGGAGGTTCTGCACGGTGCGCTTCTCGCTGCCCATGTGACCGGGCATGGCCTGGTTCTTCCACGAACGGCCGGGAGTCTGGCGCATGCCGATCGAGCCGATGCGGCGGTGAAACATGGAGCCGTGCGAGGCAGGACCGCCCGCGACGCGGAAGCGGCGGACAACGCCCTGAAAGCCCTTGCCCTTGGTCACGCCGATGACGTCGACGAGTTGGCCTTCGGAGAAGGAGCTGGCGTTGACAACATCGCCGACCTTGAGAGTCGGGGTGTCCTTGAGGCGGACTTCGGCGAGCACGCGGGGCGCCGACTCGAGGCCGGCTTTTTTGGCGTGGCCGAGTTCGCCGCCAGCGGTGTTCTTCTCTTTCTTCTTCGAGAAGCCGATCTGGACGGCGTTATAGCCTTCTTTGGCAGCGGTCTTGACCTGGACCACTGTGCAGGGTCCGGCTTCGACCACGGTGACGGGAACGAGCACATTCTGTGCGTCGTAGACCTGCGTCATGCCGAGTTTCTTACCTAAAATTTCGGAGATCATAGGCTAAGCGGTAGGTGGATAGTTTTCCGTTTAACGGACCTACTTTAGCGGGGGCTTGGCGGTTCCGCGGGGCGGAACACAAGCATCTGCTAACTGTAGAGTGAGGGAATCCGGGTGCGGATTGGGACGAGTCGCGGAGTCGCGGGTTGGTTGGGACGAAAACTCAGACGTTGATCGTGATATCGACGCCGGAGGGAAGGTTGAGCTTCTTCAGCTCGTCGACCGTCTGGGCGGTCGGCTCGATGATATCGATGAGGCGCTTGTGCGTGCGCGTCTCGAACTGCTCCATCGACTTCTTGTCGACGTGCGGCGAGCGGTTCACGGACAGCTTCTCGATGCGGGTCGGGAGCGGGATCGGGCCGGACACGCGGGCGCCGGAGCGCTTGGCGGTTTCGACGATATCCTGCGCCGACTGGTCGATCACACGATAGTCGAAGCCCTGGAGCTTGATGCGAATGCGTTGGCCTTTCATGGCGGAAAAGAACGGAGGGTTAGGTGCGCGCGGGCGCCTTGGAGGAGGTTTCGACGATCTTGGCGAGAAGCGAGTTCGGCACCTGCTCGAAGTGCGACGGGGTGATGCCGGCGCTCGCGCGCCCCTTGGAGAGGGAGCGGATGTCGGTCACGTAGCCGAAGAGCATTTCGAGCGGCACAAATGCATTGATGATGCAGGCGCCGGCTTTGTTTTCCATTCCCTGGATCTGGCCGCGGCGGCGGTTGATGTCGCCCATGAGGTCGCCCTGATAATCTTCCGGGGTCGTCACTTCGACACCCATGATGGGCTCGAGGAGGATCGGATTCGCCTTCTTCATCGCTTCCTTGAAGCCGAAGATGCCGGCCATCTTGAACGCGAGTTCGGAGGAGTCGACTTCGTGGAACGAGCCGTCGATGATGCGGATCTTGACGTCGACGACCGGGTAGCCGGCAACAACACCGTTGTTGCAGCCTTCCATGATGCCGTCGGTCGCGGGCTTGATGAATTCCTTCGGGATCGCGCCGCCAACGATTTCGTTGATGACCTCAATGCCCTTGCCCTTCTCGTTCGCCTCGATCTTGACGACCACGTGGCCGTATTGGCCCTTGCCGCCAGACTGGCGGATAAACTTACCTTCGGCCTCGGCCGCCTTGGTGATGGTCTCGCGGTAAGCGATTTGCGGCTTGCCGGCGGTGGCCTCGACCTTGAATTCGCGCTTCATGCGGTCGCGGATGATGTCGAGGTGAAGTTCGCCCATGCCCGCGAGGATGGTCTGGCCGGTGTCGGGATCGGTTTTTACGCGGAGCGTCGGATCCTCGGCGACGAGGCGCTGGAGGGCGTTACCCATCTTTTCCTGGTCACCCTTGGAATTAGGCTCGATCGACATCGAGATGACGGGCTCGGGGAAAGACGGCGGCTCGAGGCGGATGTCGAAATCCTCGTCGCACAGGGTGTCACCGGTAATGACGTCCTTGACGCCAACGACGGCGCAGATGTCGCCGGAGTAAGCCATGTCGATTTCTTCGCGTTCAATGGCGCGCATGAGCACCAGACGCGAAACGCGTTCCGAGCGGCGGGTGCGCGGATTGTAGACCGCCATACCCTTCGGCAGCTTGCCGGTGTAAACACGGAAGAAGACGAGGCGGCCGACGAACGGGTCGTTCCACAGCTTGAACGCGAGACCGGCCATCTTGGCTTTGTCGTCGACGACAGCCTCAACCGCACCGCCGTCGCTGTTCTGACCCTGCATGGGCGGGACGTCGATGGGGCTCGGAAGGTAATTGACGACGCAGTCGAGTAGACGCTGCACGCCCTTCTTCTTGAAGGCGGAACCGGGAATGACGCCGGTAAACTTCAGGGAGATCGTGGCCTTGCGCACCGCAAGCATGAGCTCGGGTGTGGTGATCTCTTCGCCGCCGAGGTATTTTTCGGCGATAGTGTCATCGAAATCGGAGACGGCTTCGATGAGTTTGTCGCGATACTCCTTGGCCTGATCGGCCATGTCGGCGGGGATGGGAATCGTCTTCGGATTCATTCCGAGCTGGTCGCCCGGGTCTTCCTCGAAGCTGTAAGCGACGTTCTGGACGAGGTCGACAAGCCCGGTGAAGTTTTCCTCCTTGCCGATCGGAAGGAAAATCGGGTGCGCGTTGGCCTTCAGCTTCTCGCGCATCTCGGAAACGGCGCGGAAGAAGTCGGCGCCGGTGCGATCCATCTTGTTGATGAACGCAACGCGCGGAACCTTGTATTTGTTGGCTTGGCGCCAGACCGTCTCGGACTGGGGCTGCACACCGGCCACCGCACAGAAGACCGCGACGGCGCCGTCAAGGACGCGAAGGGAGCGCTCGACTTCAGCGGTGAAATCGACGTGTCCGGGGGTGTCGATGATGTTGATGCGCTGCTTGATTCCCTTCCAAGGGCCCCAAGAGGCGTTCCAAGCGCACGAAATGGCTGCGGCGGTGATCGTGATACCGCGCTCGCGCTCCTGCTCCATCCAGTCTGTGACCGTCGTGCCTTCGTGGACTTCGCCCATCTTGTGGACGGCGCCCGAGTAGAAGAGGATGCGCTCGGTCGTGGTCGTCTTGCCTGCATCGATGTGCGCGGCGATGCCGATGTTGCGCGTCCATTCCAGCGGGAAAGGACGCTCCTTGGCGTTGACCGGCGAGATTTTCGCCTTGTCGGTGACGATGGTGATGGTGGGAGCAGCTGCGGAAGACATGAGCGGGGAGCCTGAAGCGATTACCAGCGGAGGTGAGCGAAGGCGCGATTGGCCTGCGCCATCTTGTGGGTGTCTTCCTTCTTCTTCACGACGGTGCCCGTGTTGTTGTAGGCATCGATGATCTCGGCGGCCAAGGCGTCGCGCATCGGCACACCCTTGCGGCTGCCGGCGGCGTCAACGATCCAGCGCAGCGCAAGGGATTCCTGGCGCTCGAACGAAATTTCAACCGGAACCTGGTAGGTCGCGCCGCCGACGCGGCGGCTCTTCACTTCAAGGCGCGGGCGGGCGTTCTCGAGCGCGCCGAGCAGCAGATCGACCGGATCGCCCTTTTCCAGCTTCTCCGACACCTTTTCGAACGCACCGTAGACAATGCGTTGGGCAAGATTCTTCTTGCCGCTCTTCATGATGACATTGACGAGGTGAGCAACCAACGGGCTGCTGTAGCGGATGTCCGGGACGACCTGACGTTTTTCTGCTCTGTGACGGCGTGACATGGCGAAATCGGTTGGAAGCTAGGGGATTACTTGGCGGCCTTCGGGCGCTTGACGCCGTATTTGGAGCGGGAGCGACGGCGCTTTTCGACGCCGGTGGCGTCGAGGGTGCCACGGACGATGTGGTAACGGACGCCGGGAAGATCCTTCACGCGGCCGCCGCGGACGAGCACGATGGAGTGCTCCTGGAGATTGTGTCCTTCGTCAGGAATGTAGGAAATCACTTCGTTGCCATTCGTGAGCCGGACCTTTGCAACCTTACGAATAGCGGAATTGGGCTTCTTCGGGGTGCGGGTCATGACCTGCACGCACACTCCGCGGCGAAAGGGGTTGCCCGCGAGCGCCGGGGACTTCGACTTGGCGGTCACCTTGCGGCGGCCTTTGCGCACGAGTTGGTTGATGGTCGGCATACGAGATGTGAATCTTACGAGTGGAAAGTGACGAAAAGGGCGAGACGCTACTTTGAGCGAGAGGCGGGGCAAGCTCTTTCTCCGAAAAAGTGTCGTCACTGCGATTCGCAGTGCGAAATGCCCGCGCCGGCACGCTGCCCCGGTCAAATGTCCGGCATAGGAATCAGCGCCCGACCGACGACCCAAGCCACGCCTCACCGAATTGAGCAGGGGACCGAGTTCGAAAGCCGGGCAAAAAAAACGCCCGCTCCGAAGAGCGGGCGTAAAACCGACTGGAGCTAGGCTCTACAATCGGTTTTTGGCGGGAGGGACACCGACCATGTCCAACCGTGTTTCGTTTACAAGCGGAAATTATCCCCCTCAAGCGAGGGCGGATCGGCGACGTTTGCATACAAGCTCCGATTCGGCCTCGACGCGGGTGAAAGCTCATGCCTCGGCCGGTCACGGGGCGCGCACGGAATCGCTGACCGCAAGGGTGTTGAAATCGAGGACGCGGCGCAGCCGGCCATGGGTGATCGTAAGCGAGCGCCCGCCAACCTCGGCATTGAGGTAGGGACCGGCGAAGAGCTTCCACTCTTTGGCATGGTCGACCGTGCGGCCATCCACCCGCGGAGCGGCGCCGTAGGCGGCCTCTATTTTTTTCCCGCGCAGTGTGGTGAACGCCACCCGCGGCGTCGGCTCCAACGCGACCTGCAACGGCAGCGCGCGAACGGCCGCCTTGAACGCATCCCACGAGGGGAACTCGCCGGCCGCTGCCGCCTGCAGGAGCGTGCCGTTTTTCGCGTGCGGCGATACCAGTCGCTT
>JBILLY010000086.1:0-10742 GCA_044375835.1 Opitutaceae bacterium | reverse complement strand
GCGGGCCGCACCCGGCGGCGGCGGTGCCGGCGAGCCCGGCGAGAACGCGCCGACGCCTGCGCCGGGCACGGTCGTTGCGGCGGACAGCGCCGGACTCGACGTGCAAACCGGAGCGGGCGTGGTGCGGCTGCGGCGGTTGCAGCGGCCGGGCGGGCGCATGCTGGACGCGGGCGAGTTTCTCCGCGGGTTTCCGGTCGCGCGCGGGACGGTTTTGCCCTCGCGGCCCATGGCGCTGCTGGTCGCGGTGCGAACCTGAGTCCACGGGAGAAGAGGGGCGGGGCGATGCGGGGAGTCAGCCGCCCGTCGGGTCCCGGCTTGGCGCCGCGGGAGCCGGAGAAAACGGGTGGCGGACCGCGGCGCACGCCGCGGCGTCGGAGGACGGTCGCTGCCCGCGTCGGCGGACCGCGGCGAATGAAGCGGGGCTACGGCCGCTTTTTCCGGCCGCCCTTGGGCTCGATGTTCAGATACGTCTTGTTGAGCATCTGGCTCTCGTAGAGTTCGAGCAGGCGGACGCCCTCGCGCGGCTTGACCTGGTCCTTGCGCGTGGCGGCGTCGATCTGGGCCTTCATCTTCCGGCAGAGATCCTCCTGCTGGTATTGCACGCCCTCGATGACGTCGGCGATGCGGCTGCCGCTGAGCGCTTCCTCGATGTAGAAGCCGTTGGGCTCGTCGTCCTCGAGGAAGACATGCACCTCGTTGACGCGGCCGAAGAGGTTGTGGAGGTCGCCCATGATGTCCTGGTAGGCGCCGGTGAGGAACACGCCGAGGTAGTAGGGCTTGTTGTTCAGCGGGTGGAGCGTGATGTAGTCCTTCACGTCCTGCAGGTCGATGAACGAGGAGATCTTGCCGTCGGAGTCGCAGGTGATGTCGACGAGGATGGCGTTGACGGTGGGCTTCTCGTTGAGGCGGTGCAGCGGGGCGACGGGGAAGAGCTGCTTGAGCGCCCAGTGGTCGAGGAGCGACTGGAAGACCGAGAAGTTGCAGACGTATTGGTCGGCGAGGAGCTTGTCCAAATCGTGGAGTTCCTCGGGCTGGTAGCCGGTCTTGCGGCCTTCCTTCGCGATCTGCTCGCAGATCTGCCAGAAAATGGACTCGGCGGCGGCGCGGTTCTCGAGGTCGAGGTAGCCGAGATTGAAGAGCGAGAATGCCTCCTCTTTTTTCTGCAGCGCGTCGTGGAAACGCTCCAGGCGGCCGAGCTTGCCCTTGTTTTTGAGCATGGCCTCGAGGTCCTCGACGACCTTGTGCTTCTGCTTGGGTTGGTGCTGGTGGCCGAGCGATTCGCGCTTGTTGATGCGCTCGAAGACCTCGACGACGAGGAGCGAGTGGGGCGCGACGATGGCGCGGCCGGACTCGCTGACGATGTCGGGCACGGGCACGCCGGAGGCGGTGCAGATCTCGCGGACGTTGAAGACGACGTCGCGGGCGTATTCCTCCATCGAGTAGTTCATGGACGACTCGAAGTTGGTCCGGGAGCCGTCGTAATCGATGCCGAGGCCGCCGCCGACATCGAGGTAGCCCATCGGGAAGCCCATTTTGGCCAGCTGGCAGTAGAACCGGGAGGCTTCGATGACGGCATTCTTGATCGTGATGATGTTCGGGACCTGCGAGCCGATATGGAAGTGGACGAGCTTCAGGGCCTGCTGGAGTTTGGCGTTCTTCAGCTTTTCGCAGGCGAAGAGGATCTCGGCGGTGTTGAGGCCGAACTTGGCGTTGTCGCCGGTCGACATGGCCCACTTGCCTTCGCCGCGGGTCTGGAGCTTGGCGCGGAAGCCGATCAGCGGCTTCACGCCGGTCTCGTGCGCGATTTTGATGATGTCGTCGAGTTCGGCGAGTTGCTCGACGACGATGATGATCTTTTTGCCGAGTTTGCGGCCGAGCAGGGCGAGGCGGATGTAGTCGTGGTCCTTGTAGCCGTTGCAGATGATGAGGCGCTGCGAGCCCTCGTGCATCGCGAGGGCGATCATGAGCTCGGGCTTGGAGCCGGCTTCGAGACCGTAGTTGAAGTCTTTGCCGGCAGCGACGATCTCGTCAACGACCTCGCGCAGCTGGTTGACCTTGATCGGGAAGACGCCGCGGTAGTCGCCCTTGTAGCCTTCCTGCTTGATGGCCTTGGCGAAGCACTCGTTGAGCTGCTGCACGCGGTGGCGAAGCAGGTCCTGGAAACGGATCACGAGGGGGGCCTTGAGACCCATGCCAAGCGCTTCCTGCACAACGTCGAGCACGCGGATCGAGCGGCCGTCCACCAGGGGCTGCACATTCACGAAGCCCGCGTCGTCGACCCCGATGTGGCCCGAACCCCAGCGTTTGAAACCGTAGTGTTCTTCGGATTTGGCGGCAGACCAGGCGGAGGAGGATTTGGTTTTCAACGCGGTGCGGAGTAGGGGGGAGTTATGGCTTGCGTTTGCGAAAGGCGGATTCGTTAGATGCGTGTTTTCTTTTTTCAAATCACTCCACACGCAATGACGAAAATGTCCTCGTTGAACTTGGCCCTCGATTTCTTTGCGCAGACTCCGGCTCCCGGCGCGCAGCAGGGCCCGTCGGCGCTGGTGCAGCTGTTGCCGATGATTCTGCTCTTCGGCGCGATGTATTTTTTCATGATCGCGCCGCAGCGGAAGAAGCAGAAGGAGCACGAGAAAATGCTCGCGGCCCTGCAGTCCGGCGACGAGGTCGTCACCAGCGGCGGCATCTTCGGCACCATCACCAATGTGAAGGACGACCGCTTCGTGGTCCGTGTGGCGGACAACACCAAGATCGAAGTCGGCAAGGGCTTCATCCAGACCGTCGTCAAGAAGACCGGCACCGACGACAAAAAGTAAGGTTTCCGGACGGTGCGGCGGGCTGCGTCCCGCTCTCCGTTGATCGTCGCCCCGCGCGACGCCGCGGCTGCCGCCGGTCCGACCTCCCAGTCCCTTTCAACCCAAACGACCCATGCTCAAACGCAACTTCTGGAAGCTCGTGCTCAGCCTCGCCCTCGTGGCGTGGGCGGTGTCGCAGCTCATCCCCGTCAAAGACGAACCGTTCGTCGACTACGTCCGGACCCACGTCACGGCGAAACCCGCGGAGTTCGCCAAGCTGCTCGACGAAGCCGCCGCGCGGAAGAAGAACCTCCAGGCGCCCAGCGAATTCGTCGGCCTCAAGCAGATCGCCGCGGAGCGCAAGATCGACCTCTCGACCCACTTCCCGCAGATCCGCCTCGAGGACTCGCTCAAGAACATCGAGAAGCGCAACGACATCCTCCTGAACGAGCTGCTCCGCCTCTCCAAGGGCCGTCTGCAGCTCGGCCTCGACCTCAAGGGCGGCGTGGCCGTGACCCTCGAGGCGATCGAGAAGCCCGGCGAGACGGTCGACGAGACCCAGCGCCGCGAGAATCTCCAGAAGGCGATCGAGATCATCGGCGCGCGCGTCAACGGCCTCGGTGTGACCGAGCCGGTGATCCGTCCGATCGGCACGAGCCGCATCGAGATCCAGCTCCCCGGGGTCAGCACCAAAGACAACCCGGATCTCGTCAACGTCATCAAGGCGCCGGCGCGCCTCGATTTCCGCATCGTCCATCCGACCGCGCGTCCCGGCCCCGGCGTCGAGGCGCCTGCCGGTTACGAGATCAAGCTGCTCGAGCAGGAAGGCCGCAAGGGCGAGAGCTTCACCGAGGAAGTATTCGTGAAACGCATCCCGGAAATGACCGGCGAGATGATCGCCAACTCCTTCGCCCGCCCCGACCTTTACGGCAAACCCGAGGTCATCCTCGAGTTCACGCCCGAGGGCAAAAAGCGCTTCGCGGACGTCACCCGCGCCATCGCCGACGGCGGCCAGCGTGCCAACACGCTCGGGCGCCTCGCCATCGTGCTCGACGGCAAACTCTACTCCGCGCCGACCGTGCGCGAAGAGATCGACAGCCCGTCCGCGCAGATCACCGGCAGCTTCTCCGACCGCGAGGCGATCAACCTGGCCAACGTGCTCAACAACCCGCTCGACGTCGAACTCACGGTCAAAGAGCAGTATGAAGTCGGACCGACCCTCGCGGCGGACGCCGTGGTGAGCGCCAAGAACTCGTTCATGATCAGCACGGCGCTGACGATCGGGTTCATGCTGATTTTCTATACGATCGGCGGCGTGGTCGCCGCGATCGGCATGGGCATCAACGTCCTCATCACGCTCGGCGTGATGGCGTCGATCGGCGCGACCCTCACCATGCCTGGCATCGCCGGCATCGTGCTGACGCTCGCGATGTCCGTCGACTCGAACATCCTGATCTTCGAGCGCATGCGCGAGGAGCTGAAGCTCGGGAAGTCGCTCGGCACGGCGCTTGAAGCCGGCTTCGAGAAAGCCTGGACCGCGATTCTCGACTCCAACGTCACCACGCTGCTCGTGGCCGCCATCATGATCGGCCTCGGCAACGGTCCCGTGAAGGGCTTCGGCGTCACGCTCGCGATCGGTATTTTCACGACGATGTTCGCGGCGGTCGTCATCAGCAAACTGATCCTCGAGTGGCTGATCCACGGCGGGGTGATCAAGAGCCTCAAGATGTTCTCGGTGCTCCAGAACACGAACTACGACTTCCTGAAGTATGCGAAGCCGGCCTTCATCGCCTCGTGGGTGGTGGTGTTCATCGGCGCCGGAGTGGTCGTCTACAAGGGCAAGGACATCTACGGCATCGATTTCATCGGCGGCGACCAGGTCACCGTGAGCTTCGACAAGAAGATCGACGCCGGCGCCTTGGGCCGCGCGGCGACCCAGGCTGGTCTGAAGGATGTCAGCTTCTCCTACCAGCAACCGATCGGCGGCACCCTCGAGGTGCTGAAGATCACGACGCCGTTCGATCAGAGCAAGGCGGCCCTCGCAAAACTCCAGCAGGCGCTGCCCGAGGCTAAGTTCGAGTTGATCGGCGAGTCCCGCATCGGCGCTTCGGTCGGCAAGGAGATCCAGTGGAACGCGTGGAAGTCCGTCTTCTGGTCGCTCGTGCTGATCTTCCTCTACGTGGCCTTCCGCTTCGAGATCGGCTACGGCATGGGTGCGGTCGTATCGACGGTGCACGACTTGCTGATCACGATCGGGTTCTTCGTCATGTTCGGCCACCAGTTCAACGCCTCGATGGTGGCGGCGATCTTGCTGATCATCGGCTACTCCATCAACGACACCGTCGTCGTCTTCGACCGCATCCGCGAAGAGCTGAAACTCAACCCGGTCGGTTCGCTGAAGGAGATCGTCAACCGGGCGCTGAATCTCACGCTTTCCCGCACGATCATCACCGGCGGCACGACGCTGCTCACGGCGGTGACGCTCATCCTGACCACGACCGGCGAAGTGAACGACATCGCGTTCACCCTGCTCATCGGCGTGCTCACCGGCACGTTCTCGTCGCTCTACATCGCCAGCCCCGTCTTCTTCTGGTGGCACAAGGGCGACCGCAAGCACGTCGAGGCGCACCACGATGTGGCGCCGACCTACGAGTGGCAGGGTTCGAGCAAGGCCTCGGAATAATCCCAGCGGGCGGGGACGGCCGCCCGGCCGTCCAGCGGCGCCGGGGCTCCGGCCCAGGCACCGTCCGGCTCACCGAGCCGGGTCCGCCCCGCCGATCCGATGCGCTGGATCCATACCTCGCTCCCGGCCGATGAGGTCGAGGCGCTGAGCAAGCGCGCCGGCGTGAGCCGCGTGCTGGCCGAGCTTTTGCTGCGGACCGGCGTGCGCAGCGGCGAGGCGGCGGCGGAGTTTCTCCAGCCCGCCCTCGCCGCGCTGAACGACCCGTTTCTGCTCCGCAACGTCGAGGCCGGCGCGGCGCGCCTGCGCCAGGCGATCGCGGCGCGGGAGCAGATCGTCGTGCTCGGCGACTACGATGTCGACGGCGTGAGCAGCACCGCGCTGCTCGTGATGGTGCTCCGGCGCTTCGGGCTCAACCCGCGCTTCATCGTGCCGCGCCGCAGCGAGGACGGCTACGGCCTCTCGCGCAGCGCGATCGACCGGGCGCTCGAGGCGGGGAAGCCGCACCTCTTCATCGCGCTCGATTGCGGCACCAACTCCCACGCCGAGGCCGCCTACCTGCGCGGCCTGGGCATCGACGTCATGGTGATCGATCACCACCGCTCGAAGGAGGAAGCGGTGCAGCAGGGGCTCCTCATCAACCCGCACGTGACGGCGCCGGAGGGTGCGGGCGACGGCGCTTGGCGCAACCTCTGCACGGTCGGCCTCGTGTTCAAGCTCTGCCACGGACTGCTCAAGCAGCTGCGGGCCGAGAACCACCCGGTGGCGTTCCGGATCAAGCTCCGGGACCACCTCGATCTCGTCGCGCTCGGCACGGTCGCGGACCTGGTGCCGCTGGTGGGGGAGAACCGGATACTGGCGCGCCACGGGCTCCGCATCCTGCAGGAGACGCAGCGTCCCGGCCTCCGCTCGCTGATGGAAGTCGCGGGCGTGAAGCCGGCGCTCGGCATCACGCCGACGGACATTTCGTTCCGCCTCGGGCCGCGCATCAACGCCAGCGGGCGCCTGGCGGACGCGGCGCTTTCCGTCGAACTCCTCCTGAGCGACGACGCGGCGTTCTGCGCCGACACGGCGCGGCAGCTCGACGCCTTCAACCGCGAGCGGCAGGAGATCGAACGCGCGATCACCGACGAGGCCGAGCGCACGATCGAGCGCGACTATCTCGGCCACGCGGGCGTGGTGCTGTTCGCCGAGAACTGGCATCCCGGCGTCGTCGGCATCGTGGCCGGGCGCGTGACCCGGAAATACAACCGACCCTGCGTCGTGCTCGGCAACGAAGGCGACATGGCCAAGGGCTCCGGGCGGAGCGTCGACGGCATCAATCTCGTCGAAGTGCTCGGCACCTGTTGCGAGCACCTGTCGAGCTGGGGCGGACACCCGATGGCGGTCGGCGTTGCGTTGCCCAAAGCGCACGTCGGGACGTTTCGCGGTCGTTTCGCGGCGGCGGTCCGGGCGCACGTGGGCGGCGAGATCGCGGAGGCGGAGCAGCCGATCGCGGCGTGGCTGTCGCCGGAGCAGATCACCGAGCGGCTGATGGACGAGTTGGACGCGCTGCACCCCTTCGGCCAGGGCAACCCCGAACCGGTGTTCGGCGTGCGCGGCGTGGTGCTGCGCAGTGCGCCGGAGGTGTTCAAGGAACTGCATTTCCGGTTTCATTTCGAGGATGGCCGGGGCCGGCGTCTGCACGGGGTGGCGTGGAAAATGGCGGATCGCTTGCCGCCGCTCGGCGTGCCGCTGGATTTCGCGGTGGAGCTGAAGTGGAACCACTTCAACAACCGCCGGCTGCTGCAGGTTGGATTGATCGATTGGCGGCGCGCGGCGGGCAGCGGCGACGATCGCACGGCGGCAAAATAATCGCTTGCGCTCCGGCGCGAATACTTGCTTCTTCTCGCGCTCTTTCACGCACCCGTAGCTCAATTGGATAGAGCATCTGACTACGGATCAGAAGGTTTGGGGTTCGACTCCCTACGGGTGCGCCAGTTTAGCCCGCCGTGATCGCATCGCGGCGGGCTTTTTGTTGGCCGGCCTTCGTCGGAGCGGGCGGTGCGGCGAGGGGGCGCCGTCAGAGTTCCAGGTGCGCGCTGAGTTCGGTGCGCAGATGGTCGAGGAGGGCGTCGTCCATGAACTCGTAGTCGTCCGGGATGCGCAGGGTGACGAGCGGCTTGTCGGCGAGCTCGGCGGAGAAACGCTCCTCCACGCGGGCGGCGTGCTTCTTTTCCATGCAGATGATCCAGTCGGCCCAGCCCACATGGCCGGCGGTGAGCTTGATGCGGGCGCCGGTTTCCGTGCCGGCGGAGCGCGCCTCGTAGCGCGGGTCGTCGCGGAAGATCGTCTCGGCCGTCGGGCTGCGGCGGAGGTTGCGGGAGCAGACGAAGAGGAGCTTGGTTTTCATCACGGAGCGGGTGCGGAGGGGCGGTCGGCCGCCGGACCGGGACGCGGGGCGGGCGGGGCGGCGTTAGGATGGTCGCCGGCGAGCATGCGCTCGAAGGCTTCGATGTGGAGGCGGGCGTTTTTGAGGTAGGCGTCGTCGTCCTCCCAGAACTGCGCGAGTTCGCGCACGCCCTGTTCGTCGTGTTCCTTGAAAATGCGCGCGGCGTGGCGGGCGCGCTCCTCCGGGTGGCCGAGCATGCGGAGGACGTCGATGCCGAGATCGAGGGAGGAGCCGAGGGTCTCGCGGTAAAAGGTCGTGATGCCGCGCTTCTGGTATTCGTAGGCGTGCACGCGGCCGACGGCGCGGGCGAAGATTTGCAGGTGCGGGAAGTGTTTCCGCACGGTCGCGGCGAGGGCGACGGACTTGGCCTCGTCGTCGATCGCGATGACGATGATCCGCGCGTGCGCGGCGCCGGCGGCCTTGAGGAGATCGAGGCGCGTGGCGTCGCCGTAGAAGACCTTGATGCCGAGGCGGCGGATGATCTCGACCTGGTCGGCATCAAGATCGAGCACGGTGGTGCCGATGCGGTTGGCGCGGAGCAGACGGCCGACGATGTGGCCGAAGCGGCCGAACCCGGCGATGATCACGGGATTCTCGCGGCCCGAGGCGTCGATGGCGTCGGCCGGACGCGCGGGGCCGCGGTCGCGGCCCGCGAACCGGGGCTGGATCACTTTCTCGTGCAGAAGGAACAGCAGCGGCGCGACGGCCATCGAGAGGGCGACGGCGGCGACGAGCGGGGAGGCGGTTTCGGCGGCGAGGACGTTGTGTTCGACGACAAACGACAGCAGGACGAAGGCGAACTCGCCGCCCTGCGCCAGGGCGAAGGCGAAGAGGAGTCCCTCGGGGGCGGCGAGTTTGAAGACGCGGGCGAGTGTCCAGAGCACGAGGAACTTCACCGCGAGCAGGCCGGCCACGAGCGCGGCGATGGCGCCGGGGTGGGCTCGCAGCAGCGGGAAATCGATGCCGGCGCCGACGGTGATGAAAAAGAGGCCGAGCAGCAGTCCTTTGAACGGCTCGATGTCGGCCTCGAGTTCGTGGCGATACTCGCTGTTGGCCAGCACGACGCCGGCGACGAACGTGCCGAGCGCGGCGCTGAGGCCGACGAGCTGCATCACGAGCGCGATTCCAACGACCAGCAGCAACGCGGCGGCGGTGAAGAGTTCGCGGATGCCGGTGCGGGCGAGGGCGCGGAAGAGGGGATCAACGAGGTGGCGGCCCGCGAAGATCACCGCCGCGACGGCGAGAAGGATCAGGCCGGCGCGGTGCCAGCCCGGGAGCGCGGCGAGCCCGGTCGGTTGCGCCGCGCCGGAGTTGTCGAGGGCGAGCAACGGCAGCAGGGCGAGAATCGGGATGACCGCGATGTCCTGGAACAGCAGGACAGAGAACGAGGCTTCGCCGGCGGGGGTCTTGATCAGGCCCTTTTCCTGGAGCGATTGGAGCACGATGGCGGTCGACGACATCGCGAGGATGAGGCCGACGGCCAGCCCGGTGCGTCCGCCGTAGCCGAGGGCGACGGCGATGCCCGTGACCGCGGCGGCGGTGCCGAGCACCTGCAGACCTCCGAGGCCGAGGAGATGCAGGCGCATCGACCAAAGTCGGGCGGGCTGCAGCTCGAGTCCGACCAGAAACAGCATCATCACGACGCCGAACTCCGCGAAATGCATCACGTGCCCGGCGTCGTCGCCGGCGAGGCCGAAGGCATGCGGACCGATCAGCGCGCCGGCGACGAGGTAGCCGAGCACCGAGCCGAGGCCGAGACGTTGCGCGACGGGCACGGCCACGACGGCGGCGACGAGGTAGACGAAAGCATGGAAAAGCACGGAATCCATCGGTGGGTGGCGGTCGGTCCACTGATGGGTGGCGGGGGAACGGGCGGCAATGGGGGAATCGTCGGCCGGGGCGGCGATTCGGGGTAAATTCCGCGTTCCCCGCGCCGATGGACCTTTGTGATATTCCCTCTGTCCTTTCTGCGTGCGACTCCGGAGTCGTTGGTCCGCAGGATGCCGGACCTGCCGCCGGCGCCCAAGGTGCTGCACCGGTTGCAGCATCTGCTGGCGGATCCGGATGTGGCCCTGAACCAAGTCGCGGACTTGGTGCAACTGGAGCCGGGGCTCGGCGCGAAAGTGGTGCGGATGGCGAACAGCACCCATTTCGGCCGCGGCGCGGCCGTGGGCAATCTGGTGGAGGCCATCCAGCGCGTTGGTCTCCAGGGCGTGCAGGAGGTGGTGACGTATGCGGTGGCGTCGCAGCTGGTGGGGCGGCCGTTGCAGGCCTACGGGCTGGCGGCGCAGGAACTCTGGGACCGGGCGGTGGCGTGCGGGATCGCGGCTTCGAGTCTGGCGGAGAGGAGTGCGGTTAATCGCGCCGAAGCCTATACGGCGGGCTTGATGCACGGGCTCGGGCTGATGGTGATCGACCGGTATGCGGCGAAACACCGTCCGCCGGTCCGGTTGCCGTTTCGCTCGGCGGGTTATCCGCTCGATTTTGCGCCGGCGGAGGCGGCGTGGCTCGGGTTTTCCCACGCGCAGGCTGGGGCGGCGTTGCTCGAGCTGTGGGGCTTTTCGGAGGGAGTCGTGGCGGCGGTGCGGCACCAATTGGAGCCGGAAGAGGCGCCCGTGCACCGGCAGTTGGCCATGATTGTGGCCACCGCGCGATGGGCGCGGACGTTGTTTTGCGTGCCGGAGGAGCGGATTCCCGAGCTGCCGGACGCGGCTTGGATGGCGGAGGCGGAGGTGGAGATCGCGGACTTCGGCGACTGGCTGCGCAAGGTGCGGATCCGCTTCGCGCTGGCGTCGCTGGAACTGCGGTTGGACTAGGGCTTGGGCGGGCGGGCGGC
>JBILLY010000786.1:0-3056 GCA_044375835.1 Opitutaceae bacterium | reverse complement strand
GATGCACCAAAAACTCTCGGCCGCCGGGGCGGGCGCGACTGCCGGCGCACCGGCGACGTTGCCGCCGGGCTGGAGCGGCGCGCTCCGTGAAGCCCATCTGCCGGTGAAGGCGAAGCGCGTGATCTTCCTCTGCATGGCGGGCGGGCCGTCGCAGTTTGAGACCTTCGACTGGAAACCGAAGCTGAAGGAACTCGACGGTCAGGCGTTTCCCGAATCGTTCACCAAAGGCCAGCAACTCGCGCAGCTGCAAAACACCGTGCTCAAGGCGCGCGGCGCGTTCACCGCATTTAAAAAATGTGGGCAGGCCGGCACCGAGGTGAGCGAACTTTTCCCCCACATCGGGAGCATCGCGGACGACCTCTGCGTGATCCGCTCGATGCAGACCGAGCAGATCAACCACGACACCGCGCACGCGTTCATGAACACCGGCTCGATCATCAAGGGCCGGCCGAGCATGGGCTCATGGTTGCTCTACGGGCTCGGCGCCGAGACACAGGATCTGCCCGGCTTCATCGTGCTTAACTCGCAGGGCAAATACGGCCTCCAGCCGATCTCGGCCCGGCAGTGGTCGAGCGGCGTGTTGCCGAGCCGTTTCCAAGGGATCCAGTTTCAATCGCGCGGCGATGCCGTGCACTATGTCGGCAATCCCGAGGGCGTGTGCCAGAGCACGCAACGGCAGGTCATCGACGAAGTCCGCCGGATGAACGGCCTGCTCGCCGACCAGACGCGCGACCCGGAGATCGCGACCCGCATCGCCCAATACGAACTCGCGTTCAAAATGCAGAGCAGCGTGCCCGAGCTCACCGATTTTGAGAATGAGCCGCAAGCGATGCTCGACCTCTACGGCGTGAAAGAGCCCGGCGACGGCAGTTTTGCCTCGAACTGTATCCTCGCGCGACGGCTTGCGGAGCGCGGCGTGCGCATGATCCAGCTCTACCACCGCGCATGGGATCATCACAGCGACCTCGAGCCCGGGATGAAGGCGGGAGCGAAGGAGGTCGATCAGGCCACGGCGGCGTTGATCACGGATTTGAAGCAGCGCGGGATGCTCGACGACACGCTCATCCTTTGGGGCGGAGAGTTCGGTCGCACGCCGATGGGCCAAGGCAGCGGACGTGATCATCACATCAATGCCTTCAGTGTTTTCATGGCGGGCGGCGGCGTGAAGGCCGGCACCGTTTACGGTTCGACCGACGAACTCGGCTACCGTGCTGTGGCGAACCCGGTGAACGTTCACGACCTCCACGCGACGATGCTCGCGCTGATGGGTATCGACCACCACCGCCTGAACACAAAGTTCCAAGGCCTCGACGTGCGGCTGACCGGCGTCGCGGGCAACGTGGTGGAAGGAATAATGGCGTGATGAAATCCTGCCCTGCAAAGCGAACCCGTGTCGGTCTTGGCCGGCGTGGTTGTTTCCTTGGCGAACCTCGGGCGCGTGCACTGCTCCAGTTTTTCGTCGCCGTAATTGGCGCATCCACGGTCCGTGCCCAAGACTTCCGCGCCGGCACCGTCGCCGAGCGCTACACGCTGCTCTGCGCGAATTGCCACGGCCGGAATCTCGAGGGAAGTGGCACTGGCCCATCGCTACTCAAGGACACCTGGCTCCACGGCGGCGACGATGAGAGCATTGCCCGGAGCATTCGCACCGGGTTTCCCGAAAAGGGCATGCCCGTCTGGGGAACCGCGATTCCGGAAAAGGAAATCCGCGCCATGGTCATCTATCTCCGCGAAACCCGCGCCAAGGTGCTGCGCGATCAGACCAAGGTCAGCGCGCCACCCGCTGCGATGACGGTGAAGAGCCAGCTCCACGACTTCAGGCTCGAAACGTGGATCGATGCGGTCGTCGAGCCGTGGTCCCTCGCGTTTCTCTCGCCGACGCAGGCGATCATGACGGAGAGGCGCGGGTTTCTTTATCTGATCGAAAACGGCAAACTCGCCGCCCGGCCGATCAGCGGCTTGCCCATGATTTACGTCAACGGCCAAGCCGGACTCATGGATGTCGTCCCCCATCCGGACTATGCAGCCAACGGCTGGATTTATCTTTCCTACAGCGAACAGCAGACGAAAGCCGACGGCACCCCCGCCGCCTTCACGCACATCATCCGCGGCAAATTGAAAGACGGTGTGTTCGTCGAGCAGCAGACGATTTTCCAAGCCAAACTCGAACACCACATCAAGGCGGACTGGCACTTCGGCTCACGCATCGCCTTCGACGGCCAGGGCCATGTCTTCTTCAGCATCGGCGAACGCGGCCAGCATCAGCACGCCCAGGACCTTGCTCTGCCCGGCGGCAAGATCCACCGCCTGCACGACGACGGACGCGTTCCGGCCGACAATCCCTTCGTCGGCGATCCCACCGCCATCCCCTCCATTTGGAGCTACGGCCACCGCAATCCTCAGGGCCTCGCTTTTTCCCCGGCCACCGGCGAGCTCTTCAGTTCCGAACACGGTCCGCGCGGTGGCGACGAACTCAACCTCGTGCGTCGGGGCGCGAACTACGGCTGGCCGGTCATCACCTACGGGATGAACTACGATGGCACGACCTTCACGGAACTCACCGCGAAGGAAGGGATGGAGCAGCCCATCGCCTACTGGGTGCCTTCGCTCGCGACCTGCGGGATCAATTTCTACACGGGCGAACTCTTCCCGCAGTGGAAGCGCCAACTCTTCCTCGCGTCACTCGCGGCCGAGCAGCTCGTGCGCGTTGAGATCGCCGGCGGTAAAGTCGTCTCGCAGGAAGTCCTCTTCAAGGACCACGGCCGCATCCGCCACGTTATCACCGGCCCCGACGGCGCGCTCTATGTGCTTCTGCCGAAGCGCATCGTTCGCCTCACGCCTGCCTCATGATTTACCTCTATTCCCTCCACTGGCTCCAGTGCATGCGCTCCGGCGAAATCTTTCTACCATGCTCGTCCGGCTTTCCAAAATCATCCTCAGCGCTGCCATCGGGCTCTATCTTCTCATCGTCGCGCTCAACAACGTCACCGACTACAAGTCGAACTACGAATTCGTCCGCCATGTCCTTGCGATGGACACGACGTTTCCGGGCAATG
>JBILLY010000787.1:0-3056 GCA_044375835.1 Opitutaceae bacterium | reverse complement strand
TTCCTGCGGCAAGCTCTTCGGCTCCTGTCCTCGGAAGCGCCCCACCGGCTACCCGTCAACGCGGATGTCTCTGTCCACCGATTCGAGGCAATCTCACATGGTCACCCACGACGTCGACGAAGCCCTCTTCCTCTCCGACCGCGTCGTGATGATGACCAACGGCCCCGCCGCCACCGTCGGCGAGATTCTAGAGGTCAAGTTCCCGCGCCCGCGCTCGCGCAAACAGCTGCTCGAGGATCCGCTCTACTACCAGCTCCGCGCGCAGCTCATCGGCTTTCTCGAGGAGCGCTCCCACCACCGTCCCGCGCGGCCCGCGCCCCCTGCGCCGCCGCCCGGCGGATCCGTTCCCGGCTTTGCCGCCGCGCCGCCGCCCACCCGCCGCGCCCTCGATCGCCTCCTCAGCGCCTTCGCTCCCGCTTGATCCGGCGCCGGCCCCGCGCCCCCGGCCCTTGCTCCTCCGCCCGCGGCCCCGCCGGCCGCGCCTCGGCTCCGCTTTGTCCTCTCCCACCGACCGCACCATGACACCGACCACCACCACGATCGTCCGACTCGCCGCCCTCGCCGCCGCTTCCGCCGCGTCCTGCCTGGCCCAATACACACCGTCGCTCCCCGCGCGCCCCTTCCCCGGATACGCCAACGAGCGCCTCCGCGCGTCCGATCCCTACATGGCCGCCTGGGACATCGGCGTGACCGTCCGCGGTCGCCTCGAGGTCAAGGACGGCGGCGGCTTCACCGACTCCGGCCAGAACTGGGACTTCTCCGCCAATCCCGCCTTCGACAACAACAACAGCTACTGGCTCTCCAAGGTCATGCCCCGCGTCGCCTACACCGGCAAACGCGTCGCCTTCACCGTGGAGGGCCGCAGCAGCTACTCGTTCGGCGACGAACGCTATGCCGCCGCCGGCCCCGGCAAGGGTCTCGCCGAGCGCGACGGTCCGCTCGACGTCCACCAAGCCTTCGTCTTCCTCGGCAACCACAAGGAGTTTCCCGTCTCCGTGAAACTCGGTCGGCAGGAGTTGTTCTACGGCGACCAGCGCCTGCTCGGCCACCTCCGCTGGAACAACAACGGCCGCACCTTCGACACCGTGAAGGTCCGCTGGCAGAACGCCCTCTTCGGCGTGGATATCTTCAGCGGCGGGCTCGTCTACAACGACCACCACAACCTCAACCGCTCCCACCTCGGCAAGGACACCTTCTCCGGCGCCTACTTCAACTGGCCCACCCTCGCCACCAAGGCCGTGGTCGAATCCTACCTCTACGCCCGCAACGTCTCCGCCGACATCGCCACCGTCGACTTCACCGGCGTCGCCGCTCCTTTCCGCCTGCCGGCGAAACAGGACCTCTACACCGCCGGCCTGCGCATCCGTTCGAAGCCCGGCTCCTACGGCGCATGGGACTACGGCGTCGAGCTGATGCACCAGTTCGGCAACCGCGCCACGACCGCCCCGGCCGCCGCCCCCGCCGCGGTGCGCGCCGCCGCCCGCCTCGACCAAGATGCCTGGGCCGCCGTCCTCCAGGGCGGCTACACCTGGACCGACCACGCGTGGCAGCCCCGCCTGTCCGCGCTCTACAGCTACGCCTCCGGCGACCGATCCGGCACCGACCTGAAGAGCCAGACCTTCCAGAATCTTTTCGCCACCACTCACCTCCACTACGGCTACATGGATTTTTCCAGCCTCCAAAACATCCACGACATCCGCGTCGTCTACGCCGTGAAACCCGCGACCAACATCAGTATCGCGCTCGAGACCCACTTCCAGGCGTTGGCCACCTCCGCCGATTTCTGGTATAACGTCGGCGGTGTCTTCCGCAACGCGGGCGGCTATGCGACCCGCGGCCACAGCAACCGGCTCGGCCGGGAGATCGACCTCGTCGCCGGTTGGAATCCGATCCCGTCCACCCAGGTCGAGCTCGGTCTCAGCCGCTACTTCCGCGGCAACTACATCAAAGAATCGCTCTCGGACAACGGTGGCTCGAAGGACGCGAGCTACCTCTACCTGCAGGTTTCGTTCAACCTCTGATCTCCGTCCGGTGGCGGGCGCCGACCGCCGACGACACGACCCGCAAAAAAAACCGCGCCCCGTGACGGGGCGCGGTTCGCAAATTTTCCGACCGGGCGATACCCGGGCGTTTACTTCTTGGCGTCGGCCTTCTTCTCGATCTTGCCGGAGCCGCCGCACTTCGTGCAGTTGTTGCCGGCCTTGGCCGCTTCGACGCAGCAGCCGTGCGAGCAGGCCTTGCCTTCTTTCGCGGCGTTGGCGCAGCACTTGCCGGCTTTGTTCTCCGCTTTGTCGGCGGCGAAGGCGAAACCTGCGGCGGCGAACGAAAGCGCGACGATGGCGAGGAGCGTTTTGGAGGACTTCATGAGCTGATGTTTGGGTTGCTTGCTGGTGCGGGCGGAGGGAGTCGAACCCTCCTCTCAGGCTTGGGAAGCCCACATAATAGCCGATATACTACGCCCGCAGGTTGGAGTGACGGGGCGCATGCTTGCGAAGCACCCGCCGCGCCCGCAAGTGAAATTCCGCCGCCACGTATCCGGCGGCAGGCCCTCAGCGGTAGCCTCGCCGCCCATCCAGCGCGCTTTTCAGCGTGACGGCGTCCGCGTAAAGCACGCCGCCCCCGCTGGGCAGGCCGAAGCCGATGCGCGAGACCTTCACCGCCCGCTCGGGCGGCAGGTGCTCGATCAGGTAGTGGCACGTCGCCTCGCCCTCGACGTCGTTGGGCAGGGCCAAAATCAACTCCGTCACCTCGCCGCGCTCGATCCGCCCGCGCAGCGACTCGAGGTTCAGGTCCCCCGGCCCCACGCCGTGGATCGGCGACAACTTGCCGTGCAGCACATGGTAGGCGCCCCGGTGCGCCCCGCTGCGTTCCAAGGCCACCAGATCGGGCACATGCTCGACCACGCACACGCAGGTGCCGTCGCGCCGTTCGTCCGCGCAGACCCCGCACAATTCGCCCTCCGCCAGGTTGCCGCAGCGCTCGCAGCGCTTCACCGCGGTCGCCGCTTCCTGCAACGCCGCGACCAGCGCAGGGAGACGCCCCGGCTTCTCGACCAG
>JBILLY010000785.1:0-3060 GCA_044375835.1 Opitutaceae bacterium | reverse complement strand
CCAGCGGCAGGCGCGGTCGGCGCGGCCGGGGCCGCGGCGCCGGCCTTGGCGGGGATGAGCAGCTTCTGGCCGGGCTGGAGATTGGCGTTGGCGGCGACGCCGTTGGCGACGGTGAGGTCGGCGACGGTGAGTTTGTGCTTCTTGGCGATGGTCCAGAGGCTGTCGCCGGACTTCACGACGTAAGTCGTGGTGGGGACGACGTCCTTGACGGGCTCGGAGACGAGGGCGCCGGCGACGGGGGTGTTGGGCCGGGTGGGCAGGAAGCGGACGGCGCCGGCCGGGGCGGCGCCCGAGGCGGCGGCGGCGTTGGGATCGAAGAGGATCGGGGCGGCGGGAACCGGTTCAGCGCGGGGCGCGGCCGTGATGAACGGCGCGGGGGCGGCGGCGGGCGAAGCCGCGGCGGGAGTCGCGGCCGCCGGCGGGGGCGTCGGGTCGGCCTTGGCGACGGTGTCGCCCGGCGAAGGCGCGGGCTTGGTGCTCGAGCTGCAGCCGGGGTTGGCGAAAATGAGAATCAAGGCAGCCACATGGATGCCGACGACGAGGCCGAAAATCTTCAGGATTTTCATGGGAGAGCGGAGGAGACGGGGGACGAAACGGGTGGAGAGGCGGCGGAGAACGGGAGGGAACCGGCGGTCAGGACGCGCGGCCGGCGGCGGCGAGTTTCGCCCGGCGGGCGGCCCAGGCGCGCATGAAGGCGCGGTTGCCCATCACGGCCGGGCCGACGGGGGCCACGGGCACGGCGAGGCGGGGCGCACGCAGGTGCGGCCGCTCGGACGAACCGAGCGTGAGCGGAAAGATGCGGTCGGAGGCGGTGGGGACGGACGGCATGGTTCAGCGGAGTTTGAGAGTGGCGAGGCCGGCGAGGGCGCAGCCGAGCGAGAGGACCCAGAAGCGGAGGACGACCTTGGTTTCGGGCCAGCCCTTCTTCTGGAAATGGTGGTGGATGGGCGCCATGAGGAAGACGCGGCGGCCCTCGCCGTAGCGGCGCTTGGTGAATTTGAACCAACCGACCTGCGTGACGACGGAGAGGAGTTCCATCACGAACACGCCGCCCGCGATCACGAGCGTGAACGGCTGGTGGATCATGAACGCCATCACGCCGATGAGGCCGCCGAGCGCGAGCGAGCCGGTGTCGCCCATGAAGACCTCGGCGGGATGCGAGTTGAACCAAAGGAAGGCCATGCAGCCGCCGATCAAAGCGCCGCAGATGACCGTCAGCTCGCCGGTGCCGGGCACGTGGCTGATGAGCAGATACTCGCTGAGGAAGATGTGGTCCGCCAGGTAGGCCATGATCGCGAAGACGATCGCGACGGTGATGGTGCAGCCGACGGCAAGGCCATCGAGGCCGTCGGTCAGGTTGATGGCGTTGGAGAAGCCGACGATCCAGAGGTAGATCAGCACGAGCAGCACCGACCAGTGCATGTGCGGGATGACGGCGTATTTGACGAAGGGCACCCAGAGTTCGCGGATTTTCTGGGCGCTCAGCGGGTGCCAGAGGAGCGCCGCAAGCGCGATGAGTGTGGCGGCCGACTGCCAGAGGATTTTCTCGCCGGAGGAGATGCCGTTGCGGTTGCGGTGGACGACTTTCAGGTAGTCGTCGCGGAAACCCGGCGCGGTGAGCGCGGCGTAGACAAAGAGCGCGACGACGACCCAGATGTTGGGCGCGGCCCAGAGCACGGCACTGATGAAGACGGAGAAAAAGATGATGAGCCCGCCCATCGTGGGCGTGTGTTTCTTGTCGAAGTAGTTTCCGCCGATGCCGATCGTGCGGTCGTCGACGTAGCCGTGGCCGAACTTGAGTTCGCGGAATTTGCGGATGAGGCGCGGGCCGATGACGAAGCCGATGAGCAGCGCGGTCACGGCCGCGAGCATCGTGCGCAGCGTGATGGAGCCGAAGAGGCGGAGCGGGCCGAAATACTCCTCGTAGCCGGCGAGGTAGCTAAGCATGGGCCACCTCCTGTCCGAGCGCGGCGAGCACGCCCTCCAGGGCGTAGCGGCGGCTGCCTTTGACAAAAACGGCGCCGGACCACGCGGCGAGGGCCTCGGTCATCGGGGCGAGCGCATCGACCACGCGGACCGCGGCGGCGGCGTCACTCCCCTGCTCCGCCGCGCCGGCCTGCACCGCGGCGGCGTGCGTGCCGATCACCAGCACGCGGTCGCCCGCGCGCAGCGGGAGCGAGCGGCCGAGGGCGCGATGGTGCGCGGGCGCCTCGGGCCCGAGTTCCTCCATGCAGCCGAGCAAATACAGCCGCGGTGCGGACGCCGGCGCGATCTCCCCGAAAACGCCGAGCGCATCGGCCATCGAGGCGGGGTTGGCGTTGTAGCAGTCGAGGTAGAGCAGCTTGCCGTCCACCCGGCGGATCTCGCCGCGGAGCGCGGCCGGCCCCCAGCCGCGCAGACGGGCCTGCAGTTCGGCCGGCGCGACACCGAGCCAGAGCGCGGCGCAGAGGGCGAGCGCGACGTTTTGCGCCATGCCGTCGGAAACGCGGCGGAAAACAAACGTGAGCGGAGGCGGCTTGCCGTAGGCGAGCGCGACGGCGGTCTCGGCACCGCGGTGGGAGACGGCGAAGTAGACGGTGTCGTCCGGCGGCTCGGCCGGCCGCACCACCTCGGCGCGGGCGACCAGCATGGTGCGGACGCCGAGCGCGCGGAAGGGCGCGTGCGCGGCGGTCTCGCGGGAGAAAATGGCGACGCCGCTCGCGCGCGTGGCGGCGGGCAACACGGCCTTCTCGCGGGCGACGCCCGCCAGGCCGCCGAGCGCCTCCGTGTGGGCGGACGCGATGAGCGTGATGATGCTCACGTCCGGCGAGATCATCGCCGCGAGGGGCGTCATGTCGCCGGGGGTGTTGATGCCGGCCTCGACGACGGCGAAGCGGTGCCGGTCCGGATCGAGGCGGGTGAGCGTGAGGGGCACGCCGAGGTGGTTGTTGAGATTGCCCTCGGTGGCGGCGACGCCGCTCGCTGCGCCACCGAGGAGGAGCGCGAGCAAGTCCTTGGTGGAGGTCTTGCCGGCACTGCCTGAAATTCCGATCACCGGGCCGGGGAAACGGCCGCGGTGCC
>JBILLY010000052.1:0-12625 GCA_044375835.1 Opitutaceae bacterium | reverse complement strand
AGCGACCTACACCGGCGCGAGCTTCCAGGCGCTCGACGGCGGGCCGGCGCGGCGCGTCGGCGGTATCCCGGCGGGCCGCGCGATCGGCGACCACGAATGGAGTCCGGACGGTCGCCACGTCGCCTTCGTGCTCGGCGACGCGGCGGGTCTCGAACTTTGGGTCGCCGCGGTGACGTCGGCGCAGGCCCGTCGGATCGCGGGCCCCGGGCTGAATGCCGTGCTGGGCAAACCGTTTGTGTGGCTGGATGCCGCCACGGTGCTGGTGCGCCGCGTGCCGTCCGGGCTCGGCGCGGCGCCGGTGGCGCCGGCGCTGCCCGCCGGTCCGACCGTGCAGGCCAATCTTGGCCGCCGGGCCCCGGCCCGCACCTTCGACGGCCTGCTCGCGAGCCCGCACGACGAGGCGCTTTTCGTCCACTACGCCGAGAGCGAACTCGCCGCGGTCGCGCTCGACGGCACCGTGACGCCGTGGCCGGTGCGCGGTCTCGTGCAGACGGTGGCGCCGTCGCCGGACGGGCGATACGCCGTCGTCGAGACACTGCGGAAACCGTTTTCCTACCTGGTGCCGGCCGGGCGTTTTCCGACGACCATCGAGGTCCATGATCGCGCCGGGCGCAGCGTGCACCGGATCGCCGAACTGGCGTTGCACGAGAACACGTTGACGGGCGTGCGTCCCGGGCCCCGTCAGGTCGCGTGGCGCGCCGACGCTGCGGCCACGCTGGCCTGGGTCGAGGACCTGCCGCGCAATTCGAAAACCGCCGACGGGCGCACGGCGCGCGATGCGTTGCTCGCGCTCGCGGCGCCGTTCGCCGGCCGGCCGGCGGAGCTGCAACGTTTCGAGCACCGGGTGAGCGGAGTCACGTGGGGCGACGCCCGTTTCGCGCTGGCGCACGAAGCGCAGACCGCGGCCAAGGTGGCGCGCGTCTGGCGCTTCGATCCGTCCGCGCCGGGCGCCGCCGGCACGCTGCTGTGGTCCCGCCGGACGGAGGATCGCTACGGCGATCCGGGCCGCATCGCCACCGTGCGCAATGCCGCCGGCCGCCAGCTCGCGGCCCGCAGCGCGGACGGCCGCACGCTCTATCTGCACGGCGCCGGGGCCTCGCCGGAGGGAGACCGCCCGTTCCTCGACGCGTTCGACTTGGAAACGAAGACCGCGCGCCGCGTCTGGCGCTCCGCGCCGCCCTACTGCGAGGAGTTTGTCGCGTTCGTCGACGCCGGTTTGACGCGCGCGCTCGTGGCGCGGGAATCCGCGACCGAGCCGCTCCACCACGGCGTGCGCGACTACGCCGCGGGCACGTTCGCCGCGCTCACCTCGTTTCCCCACCCGTATCCGGAATTCACGCGCACGGTGAAGGAACTCGTCCGCTACCGCCGCGCGGACGGCGTGGAGCTCTCCGGCACGCTCCATCTGCCGCCCGGCTGGACGCCGGCGCAGGGCCGCTTGCCCGTGCTGCTGTGGGCGTATCCGCGCGAGTATCTCGACGCCGAGCATGCCGCGCAGGTGAAGGCCACGCCCGAGCGTTTCGTCCGCGTGAGCGTGCAGGGCCCGTTGCCGTTTCTGCTCGCGGGCTACGCGGTGCTCGACGACCCGGCGATGCCGATCGTGGCGGAGAAGGGCAAAAAGCCCAACGACCGCTACCGCGAGCAACTCGTCGCCAACGCGCGCGCCGCGGTCGACGAACTTGTGCGGCGCGGCGTGGCCGATCCGGCGCGCATCGCGGTCGGCGGGCACAGCTACGGCGCGTTCATGACCGCCAATCTCCTCGCGCACACGGATCTTTTCGCCGCCGGCATCGCGCGCAGCGGCGCCTACAACCGCACGCTCACGCCCTTCGGTTTCCAGAGCGAGCAGCGCTCGTTTTGGCAGGTGCCGGAGGTCTACGGCGCGATGTCACCGTTCAATTTCGCGCACCGGATCAAGGCGCCGTTGCTCCTGATCCACGGCGCGGCCGACGACAACAGCGGCACGTTTCCGCTGCAGAGCGAACGCTTCTACGCCGCGTTGCAGGGCCAGGGCGCCGTCGCCCGCCTCGCGCTGCTGCCCCACGAAGCGCACGGTTACCGGGCGCGGGAGAGCCTGCTCCACGTGTTGTGGGAAATGGAGACGTGGCTGGATCGGCACGTGAAACGGGCCGGGCCGCCGCGCCCGGGCGCCGCCCTCCCGTGATCGCGCTCGCCGGCGGCCGCGCGATCGCGCAGTCTCCGGCACCCCATGAAATCCCGGATCATCTGGGCCCTTGTGCTGGTCGCGGCGCTGGCGGGCTTCTACTACGCCACGATTCGGCCCGCGTGGGAACCGGCGCCGGCGCGCTTGCCGCGCAAGCCGCTGATCAAGGAATTCATCCCGCCGGAGATCGCTCCGCCGCCGCTGCCGCAGCCGGTGGTCTCGATCCCGGTGATTGCGCCGCCGCCGTTGCCCGCCGCCGCGTCCGCCGCGCTCCCGCCGCCGGTGCGCATCCGGCCGCGCTCGCCGGATGTGCCGATCCAGAACGGCGTCACGCTCGATTTCTCCTACGGCACCGCGCAGGTGAAGACCCAGGGCGAGGATCAGGCCGCACTCGACCGGGCGCTCAAGGAAATCGCCGAGGCGACGAAGGACACGGTCTTCGCGCCCGCACCCGCACCGAAGCCGGCGCCGGTGCCGCCGGGGAAGCCCTGATGCCGGGCGCCCGAGGCCGGCGGACGCCGGCCGGCCGGTTCGGCCCGCGTCGGCCCTGCCTTGCCGAAGCGGGTTGAGGCCGGCCCGGGCCTCCGAGGCGCGTCGCCGCCGCGGTTGGCGGGCAGCAAAAAGGCCGGTCGTGCGACCGGCCTTCGAAAGCGGAACCCGGGAGTCGATCAGACCTCGTAGGCGGGGAGGATCTTGTCGACGCGCGACTTCTCGAGGCGGGCGAACTGGGGCACGCCGTTGTCGTGCGGGACGGACACTTCGCCCTGGATGAGCGGCTGGGCGTAGCGGAGGAACTGGAAGTTCATGCTCACGCCGTCTTCGTTGATCCACTCGCGGGGCAGCTTCTTCACCGTGTTGGCGACGTCGCTCAGGGCGGCGAGGCCGGTCTCGGTTTCGTAGTGGTCGCCGTCGCCGCGGAGGATGGTGACCATCTTGTCGGTGTGGCCCTCGATGGCGGCGGTCACGGCGGCTTCGCCGGCGATGAAGGCTTCGTCGACATCGGTCTTGGAGGCGGCGTGGGCGGCGCAGCGCTGGGCGAGGCCGGGCTTGGCGACGCGGACCTTCACGCCGGGGATGTTCTGGCCGATGATTTCGGCGAGGGCATCGCCGGCGCCGCCGAGCTGGGCGTGGCCGAACGAGTCGGTGGCGGCATCGGCGGCGAGGTAGTTGCCGTCGGCATCGACGAGGCCTTCGGCGACGACGATCTGGCAGAATTTTTCGCGCTTCAGGACGCGTTTGATGTCCTCGATGACCTTCTCCTGGGCGAAGGGGACTTCGGGGAGGAGAATGAGGTGCGGGGGATCGTGCGGGTGGTCGCGGCGCTTGGCGAGGGCGGCGCCGGCGGCGAGCCAGCCCGCGCTGCGGCCCATGACTTCGATGATCGAGACGAGGTCGCCCTGGCCCATGGCCTCGTTGTCGCAGGCGATCTCCTTGACGGTGGTGGCGAGGTATTTGACCGCGCTGGCGTAGCCGGGCGTGTGGTCGGTGATGGGCAGGTCGTTGTCGATGGTCTTCGGGACGCCGATGACGCGCATCTCCCAGCCCTGGGCCTGCGCGAGCTTGGAGATCTTGTCGGCCGTGTCCTGGGAATCGTTGCCGCCGATGTAGAAAAAGTAGCGGATGTTGTGCGCTTTGAAGACCTCGAGGACGCGCTCGAAGTCCTGCTGCTTCTTGAGCTTGTAACGGCAGGTGCCGAGGGCGGCGCCCGGGGTGTGCTTGAGGGCGCGGATTTGCTGCTGGGACTCGGAAGCGAGGTCGATCAGGTCCTCCTGGAGAATGCCGAGCACGCCGTTGAGGGCGCCGTAGATCTCCTCGATGCACTCATGGTTCAGCGCCTCGGAGATGACTCCCGCGACACTGGCGTTGATGACGGAGGTGGGGCCGCCGGACTGGCCTACCAAGACATTTCCTACGAGTTCAGCCATGACTGTTTTGTGATAAAGGGTGGAGAGAACGTGAACGGGAGAGAAAGCGGGCGGCCTTTGGGTGTGGCAAACTCAAATTTCCCGCCGGGGACGCAGGCCGCCGCGCGCTGTGCGCCCGGGCGACAAACGACGGGCGATGCGTGCCGGATGGACGCGCCGAAGCGAAGGACCGGGGCGGGTCGGGGCGGGACCGCCGGGGTTTTCGGTTGCGATGCGGTGTCGTGCCGCTACCGCTCGGGGCGTCGGTCCGCGGCTTCGCTCGCGGTGGCGCCGTCCCGCCGCCACCGGCGGTTCTCCCCCTTCCGCCCCCATCGTCCTTGGCCTTATGAAATCCACCGTCGTTCGCCGCCCCTCGTTTGTCTCTCCCCGCTGGCTTCTGGCCGGGGTCGCGCTGGCTCTCGCCGTCGCTCCGGTCCGGGCCGCCGAGACGGCGCCGGTCGAGGTGCCGATCCTGTCGACCGATGAAACCGTGAAGAAGGAGCTGCTCGATCTCGACAAGCTGTTGGCGAGCAACCCGGCGCTCGAGGAGAAGCTGCGCGCCAACGTCGACCGGCTGACGGAGGCCACGTTCCGCGCGGAAAATCCGGACATCGACAACCTGCTGAAAGTGCGGCCCAACCTCGGGCGCGCGCTCAAGTCCGAGCAGCACTTCTTCATCACGCGCGCGCTGGCCCGGAACGCGAAGGCCCCGATGCTGCGCAAGGACGTGGCGGAGTTCGACAAGTTCCTGGCGCGCAACGCCGACGTGCGGAAGGCACTGCAGAAATCGCCGCGGCAGATCATGCAGCCCGATTTCCTGATCGCGCATCCGGCGCTTGCCAGGTTTCTCGAGGCGCACCCGGCCTTGAGTTCCGTGCTGCTGCAACGCGCCGACAAGAAGGGCGACGGCAAGGGCGGCGCGGGCGAAAAGAAAAAGTAACGGGCAGCCGACCCGGTGCGGCGGGCGCGGTCTTGACCGTCGCCGGGCCGGTCCGAAGTCTGACCGGATGTCCGACCCGACGTCCGGTCCGAAGAAGAAGCTCCCGCTGGCCAAACTCGCGCTGGCGGGCGGCGGGATGGCGCTAGTGGCGCTCGTCGCGGTGGTGGTGGTGGGCGTCGACCCGACGATCGCGGCGGCCAGGGGCGGGATCGACTGGGGGGTGGCCAAGGTGACCGGGGCGGGCCCGGCGGTGTATTTCGGCGCGCTTGCGGTGTTGCCGATCATCGGCGTGCCGGCGTCGCCCTTTGCGATCGCGGCCGGTCCCTTGTTCGGCCAGTCGATGGGACTGCCGGCGATCATCGCCTGCACGCTGGCGGCGGTGACCTTGAATCTGACGCTGGCTTATTGGCTGGCGCGACGGTGGCTGCGGCCGCTGATCGGCGGATTGATCGAAAAATCGGGCTACCGCATGCCGCAGATGCGCGGCGAGGATGTGACGGACGTGATTTTGCTCGTGCGGGTGACGCCCGGGCCGCCGTTCTTCATGCAGAACTACCTGCTCGGTCTCGGTGGGGCGCCGTTCGGACGCTACATGGCGATCTCCTGCGCCGTGCAGTGGCTGTATACGACGGGGTTCATTCTGTTCGGCGAGGCGCTGAGCAAGGGCAAGGGCAAGCTGGCGCTGACGGCGATGATGCTGCTGGCGGCGCTCGCGGTGGCGACGCACATGCTGCGCAAACACCTGGCGCGGAAAAAAGCGGCGGCGGCCGCGGCCTGAGATGAAACACGGCGGCGAGAGCGGCGGCGGCGACCCGGGCGCCGAGGTCGAGTCGGTGAGCGCGTTCACGCGCCGGGTGAAGGAACTGCTCGAAGGCACGCTGCGCGCCGCGTGGGTGCGCGGCGAAGTCTCCAACCTGCGGACGCAGGCGAGCGGCCACAGCTATTTTTCCCTCAAGGATGCGGGCGCGCAGGTGAGCGCGGTGATGTTCCGCGGGGATGCGGCGCGGCAGAGCGCGCGGCTGCGCGACGGCGCGCAGGTCGTGGTCTACGGCGCCGTGAGCGTCTACGAGGCGCGCGGCCAGTATCAGCTGATCGTGCGGGTGGTGATCGACGACGGCGTGGGCCGGCTGCAGCGGGAGTTCGAGGCGCTGAAGGCGCGGCTCGCGGCGGAGGGGCTGTTCGACGCGGACCGGAAGCGGCCGATTCCGGCGATGCCGCGCACGGTGGGCTTCATCACGTCGCCGACCGGCGCGGCGGTGCAGGATTTCTGCCGGATCGTGACGCGGCGCGGCTGGCGCGGGCGCGTGGTCGTGCTGCCGGCCAAGGTGCAGGGCGAAGGCGCGGCGGCGGAGATGGCGGCGATGCTGCAGCTGGCGGAGCGGGCGGGGATCTTCGACCTGCTGGTGATCGGGCGCGGCGGCGGCAGCCTGGAGGATCTGTGGGCCTTCAACGAAGAGACGCTGGTGCGGGCGGTGGCGGCGTGCGGTGTGCCGGTGATCTCGGCGGTGGGGCACGAGATCGATTTCACGTTGTGCGATTTCGCGGCGGATCGCCGCGCCGAGACGCCGAGCGCGGCGGCGGAGCTGATCACGAGCACGTTTGTCGCGGCGACGGAGCGCGTCGCGCAGGCGGAGGCGGCCCTGCACGGCGGGGCCGAGGCGACGCTGGAGCGGGCGCGCCGCGCGGTGGACCACGCGCGGGCGCGGCTGCGGTTGCTGACGCCCACGGCGCAGGTGGAGCAGGGTTTTTTGCGGCTCGACGATCTGGCGAACCGGCTGCACGCCGCCGCGCGCGCCACGCTGCAGACGCGGCGGCAGCGGGTGTCGCAGGCGCGGGCCCTGCTCGCGCAGCGCTCGCCGGAGACGCGGGTGCAGATCGAGTCGCACCGGCTGCTGGCGCTCTGGAAACGGCTGCAGGGGGCGAGCCCGGCCTCGGTGCTGAACCGCGGGTTCGCGATCGTGCGCGACGCGGACGGGCGGCCGGTGATGCGGAAGAAGGACATTGCGGCGGACCAGGTGCTGGCGGCGGAGTTTGCGGACGGCACGGTGCGGGTGCGGACGGAGCCGCGCTGAATTTCGCGGCGCCGGCGAAACGGGGCGGCGCGCCGGCCCGGTCGATTCGGAGCTTGATTGTCGGCGCAGCTAATAATTATCAGCATGTCTGCCGTAGGCGCAGCGCCCCGGCAAACCCCCGACCCACCATCCATGAACCCTGATCACCGGAATTTCCGGGTCGCCTTTGCGCGCCCCGGGGCCGGCCGCGCGGCTGGCGCGGCAGCGACGCTGACGTTGGCCGCCGCGGCGGCGCGCGCCCAGACCCCGCCCGCGCCGGCCGGCGGCGGCGAAATCATCCGGCTCTCGGAGTTCCAGGTTTCGACCTCGGCCGACAAGGGTTACCGGGCGGGCAATTCCGTCTCGGCCACGCGCATCGACACGCCGATCAAGGACCTGCCCTTCGCGATCAACGCATTCACGTCGCAGTTCATGACGGACATCGCGGCGCGCGATCTCTTCGACGTGGTGCAATACGCGCCGAGCGTGACGAGCGCGGGCCGCGAGTTCAACGCGGGCAACGCGGTCTTCAATATCCGCGGCTTCGACCAGTCGCCGCAGCGCAACGGCTTCGTGGGCGAAGGCTACGTCGACACGGTGAGCCTGGAGCGCGTGGAGGTGGTGAAAGGTCCGTCGTCGCTGCTCTACGGGCAGGTGGCGCCGGGCGGCACGGTGAACTACATCACGAAACGGCCGGGGCAGAAGACGGCGACGTCCGTCGGGGCGCAGGTCGGCACGCACAATTTCTGGCGCGCGACCGTCGACCACAACCAGCCGCTCGTGGGCAAATCGCTGCTCTTCCGGTTCAACGGCGCGTTCGAGAACGGGCTCGAGCACATCACGCCGGGCAAGCAATCCACGACGGTGCTGGCGCCGGTGGTGACGTGGCGCATCAGCGACCGCGTGGCGCTGACGCTCGACTACAATTGGTTCTCGCGCCGCGAGACGCCGCCCTATGCGCACATCAAGCCCAACACCGAGGTCGTGGCGCTGCCGCCGGCGAGCGGGATCCTCAGCGCGACGGGCGTGCTCATCAAACCCGACAACAGCGATCCGGGTTTCCTGAGCTACTATCCGTTGCCGCGCACCTTCAACTACGTGTCGAACAACGACCATCGCTTCACCGACTACGAGTCGGTGAACGCGGAGCTGACCGCCAAGCTGAGCGACGCGTGGTCGGCGCGCGCGAACTTCAACTGGAACAAGCGCCGCACGGCCCAGAAACTCACGGGCCTCGGCGCGGTGAGCGTGACGGTGCCGCCGAGCTACTACCCGGCGGGGGCGACGCTGCCGATCTCCGCGGCCAACTACCTGATCGCGGCGCAGGCCTTCGCGAACGACCTGTTGCGCGACATCAACCTCGCGCTGCTGGCGCCGCAGGCGCAGCTCGGCCGGCGCAAGCGGCTCCAGGAGGACTTCGGCCAAGGCAAGGCCTCGCAGCTGGAGTTTGCCGGCAACTACAAGCTCGACGGCATGACGCTGAAGCCGCTGGTGGGCACGTTCTACAACGAGGGGCGCGGCTACGGGCGCCTGCGGCAGAGCCCGACGGCGAACTTTTTCCCGGTCTGGGACATGAAGAATCCCGCGACGTGGGACTACACGACGGACTTCGATCCGGTGACGCAGCCGTTTTCCACCAACAACCGCTCGGTCACGCGCAACAGCGCGGGCTACGCGGTGCTCAACGCGGGCTTCCTGAACGACCGGCTCAACGCGGTCGTCGGCGCGCGCTACAACAAGTCGTCCGGTTCGACCGACAATTTCCTGAACCCGGCGACGAGCCTGGCGAAGGTGGCGAACAAGAAGACGACGCCGCAGGCGGGCCTCGGCTGGAAGGCGACGCGCGACGTGATGGTCTACGCGTCCTACAGCCAATCCTACGTGCTGAACGCGACGGCGCTGACCTTTGAAAACACGCCGATCGGACCGGCGGCCCCGACGACCTCGGAAGGCTACGAGATCGGCGTGAAGACGGACCTCTTCGGCGGCCGGGTGTCGTCGACGGTGGCGGTTTACCAGATCGAGCAGAAGGACCGCGTGCTGCGCTTCAACTCGTTCAACGCGCTCGGCGTGACGGTGACGAACAGCCTGCAGGGCACGCTGGACCGGGCCAACGGCATCGAGGCCGAGCTGACGTGGTCGCCGCAGGACAACTGGCAGGTCTACGCCAGCGGCGCGATGAACGACATCCGCACGACCAAGGTGCCGAAGGGCGAGGAAGTGTTCCTCGGCGCGCACCCGGAGGCGACGGTGAAGGCGCTCTTCAATCTCTGGACGCGCTACACGTTCAAGGACGGCGGGCTGAAAGGCCTGTGGGTGGCGGGCGGCTTCAACCACACGGGCAAGAAGGCGCAGCGCACGAACAACCCGAAACTCTTCCTGCCGGCGGAGACGCTGTGGAATTCCGCGGTCGGCTACGACTGGAAGTGGGACGGGCGGCCGACGACGGCGACGCTGAACTGGATGAACATGGCGGACATCGAGTATTTCCCCGCCAACCAGCAGCGCGGCATGCCCGGCCGGGCGGTGCTGTCGCTGACGACCAAGTTCTGAGGCCGCCGCGCGCCGCGGCGCGCGGGGGATTTCGGGCCGGTCGCGCCGCGTTTCGACGCGGGGCGACCGGCCTTTTTTTCGCCCGTTCAGGGCGGCGGCAACCCGGCGAGCGCGGCGCGGGCGCGGGCCTTGGCGGGTTCGTCGTGTTTCTCGCGCGACGGCTGGGCGAGGCCGGCCGCGAAGGCGTCGCGGGCGCGGGCGGTGTCGCCGGCGGCGAGATGGGCGAAGCCGAGTTCGAGGCGGTGCTGGAGCTGGGCGGGCTCGAGCGCGACGGCGCGCTCGAGGTGGCGGATGGCGGCGGCGACGGTGGCGTCGGGTAGGCCGCCGTAGAAGAGTTTCACGAAGAAGCGGGCGGCGGAGCCGAGGGTGGCGACCTCGTAGTGCCAGCGGCCGAGGACGTGGTGGGCCCAGGCGTAGTTGGAATCCAACGACAGGGCGCGCTCGGCGTCCTCGCGGACGAGGCGGGAGTATTTTATCTTGTCGCCGGTGCCGCTGAAGACGGCGAGTTTGCCGTGGCAGACGGCGAGGGAGAGCACGTTTTCCGGATTTTTCGGGGCGAGGGCGACGGCGCGGCGGGAGTAGTCGAGGGCGCGTTCGACGGCGGCGCGTTTCTCGGCCTCGGTGGGCAGGTCGACGACGAGGTCGGAGTATTGGCGGGCGATCTTCTGGAGCAGGAAGGGGTCGTTCGGGCGGCTTTTTTCCAGGTCGAGGAACAGGTCGAGGGCGCGGCGGGTGTCGAGGCGCGCCTCGGCCTCGAGGGCGGGGCGGTAGACGGGATCGGGCGCAGGGGGCTGGGTCGCGAGCGCGGGCAGGCCGGCCAGCAAGGCGGCGAGAAGGAGCACGAGGGGGAACCGGGGCGTCATGCGGTTCTAATACGTGCGGCGGGTCGACTTGGGCGCAATGACCGTCGGGATGCCAGGCGCACGGCGGATCAACGGGGTGGTGGAGACGATCCGGCAGTCCGAGCGGCCGGCGGAGCCGACGGCGTTTTGCGGCGAGGTGCCGGAGCTGGCGTTGACGGGCGGCGACGGGGTGCGGTTCCGGGCGCTGGAGACGGGGGCGGCGCGGGTGTTGCTGGTCTTGCGGCGCGGGGCGATGCTCGAACCGGTGACGGACGGCGGGGGCGGCGAGTTGACCGGCGGAGGCGATTGTATTGCCTGCTGCCGACTACATGCGCAAACGCCCGGCGATTCCTCGCCTAGACGGTGGACCGCAGACCGTGCTGCTCGTCGACGACGTGGAGCGCACGGCGGTGTTCTACGCGCAGACGGTGCTGCTGGAGCGGCGGGACGGCGACACGGGACGGTTCGCGGAGTTCGACACCGGCGACGGCGGCGTGCTGGTGATCGTGAAGCGGGACGGTTCGATCGCGCCGATGGCGGCGGATGCGGCGGCGGGTGAGGGCGCGACGCTGACCTTCGGCATCACGAACGAAGGGTTCGACACTTGGAAGAAGTGGTTCGGCAAGTGCGGGGTGCCGATCGAGCGGGACGCGAAGTGGGTGCACGGTGGGCGCAGCCTGTTTGTGCGCGATCCGGATGGGCGGCGGCTGGAGTTCAAGACGCCGCGCGCGGTCGTGCCTCCGCCCGCGCCGGTGGTCATCACGGAGCGGAAGCGGGAGGAGTGAGGGGGCGGGCGCGGTTGGGGCGGCGCGACCGCCCGGCGGGGAAGCTGCGCCTGGGGCGGGGGCGGCGCGCGGTTCAGGCGCGGGGTTTCTCGAAGAGGTAGTGGCTGACGAGCCACTCTTCGCCGCCGCGGTAGCCCCAGAGTTCGGCGCAGGCCATGTAGAAGGTGCGCCAATACGACCACCATTTCTGCTCGTGGCCGGCGCCGTAGGTATCGGCGAGGATCGGCATGATCTCGGCGCGGTGGGCGTCCATGTTTTGCAGCCAGTGCTCGGCGGTCTGCTGGTAGTGGCGGCCGTTGACCTTCCAGTCGGCGAGGAGTTTGAGGTCGTCCTGGAACTGCGGGAGCAGGTCGTGGGCGGGCATCTGGCCGCCGGTGAAAAAGTAGCGGGCCATCCAGTCGGAGGCGTCTTTCGCGACGAAGTGGTAGCTGAGGCGCGAGTGGGTGAAGATGTGGGTGAAGAGCAGGCCGCCGGGGCGGAGCCAGCGGGCGATGGAGGCGAAGAGGCGGTGGTAATTCTTGAGGTGCTCGAACATCTCGACGGAGACGACGCGGTCGAACGCGGCGGCGGGGAGTTCGAGGACGTTGATGTCGCAGGTGCGGATGACGAGATTGGTGAACCCGCGGCGGCGGGCCTCGCCCTCGATGTATTCGCGTTGGGTGCGGGAGTTGGAGACGCCGGTGATGCGGGAGCGCGGGAATTTTTCCGCGAGGTAGAGCGAGAGGGAGCCCCAGCCGCAGCCGAGTTCGAGGATGTCCTGGCCGTCGACGAGGCGGGCGCGCTCGGCGTAGAGGGCGAGCATGTGCTCCTCGGCCTCGTCGAGGGTCTCGCGGCCGGTGGGGTAGAGGCAGCCGGAGTATTTGAAGCGGCGGCCCAGACAGTAGCGGTAGAACTCGGTCGGAACCTCGTAGTGCTGCTCGTTGGCGGCGGCGGTCTGCTCGGCGAGGGGGCGGGTCTTGAGGTCGGCGACGTAGGCGGCGCGGTCGTAGACGGCGGATTCGTCGCGGAGGCGCTGGGCGAGAAGACGGCGGATGCCGAGGCGGACGACGGTGTCGGGGAGGAGGTTCTTTTCGAGCAGCGTGTCGATCATGACGCGATACTACGGGCGAGAAGGGCGGGCGGATGGAAAAAAACGCGGGTCCGAAAAACGAAAAATCGTCCGCGACTCGCGTTATCTTTTTCCGGACCGTGCGTCAGGCGGGGAACAGCGCAGCAACTTGTCATCCCGGGGGCATCGAGGGCTCATAGTCTCGAAGCTGGACGAGCAGGTGAGTTCCCGTCCCCGGGATGACATTTGCGGCGGAAGAGACGCGGCCCGACGGTGCCGGCGTGGAGCGGACCGCGCGGGGGGAGGGCGCCGACGGGGCGTTCAAGCGCGCGGCGGGA
>JBILLY010000781.1:0-3065 GCA_044375835.1 Opitutaceae bacterium | reverse complement strand
AAGTTTTTCGGCGACCGGATCAACGCTGCCTTCAAGACCGGACTCTCCACCGCGGAGCAATACCGCGCGCGCCGCAGCTCGTCGTTCAACCCGGTCTATGTCGGCGCCGACGGTCGTGCCAACACCGCCGACGACGCCGTGCGCGCCGCGCCCGTCGACCTGCTCAACCGCGCGATGCTCTCCTATGCCATGCCCCGCCGAGCCCCGCAGGCGCAGTTCACCAGCGCCCGGCGCGCGTGGGAGATGTGGGAGCAGTATCCGCGCTACTTCGACACCACGGCCAACCTGCGCACCGACCTGCGCGCCGACGCGCTCAACACCGAGCAGATCACGGAGCGGATCGACGCGACCTATTTCCTCGCCGACGTGTCGCTGCTCAACAACCGCCTGCGCCTCCTCGGGGGCGTGCGCTATGAGCGCACCACCGACGACGGCCGCACGGTGCTGCAGGACAACGCCGCCGCCTTCCAGCGCGACGCCGCCGGCAACTTCGTGCTCGATGCCAATCGTCGCCCGGTCCGCATCACCACGGACGGCATCGCGGAAGACCGGCTTGTCTTCAAGAAACTCGGCGCGCGCCTGAAGAAGTCCTACGGCGACTACTATCCGAGCCTCAACGCGACCTACAACTTCACGCCCAACGTGCTCGGTCGCCTCGGCGTCGCGCGCACGCTCGGCCGGCCGGATTTCGGCAACATCCTCGGCGCGACCAATGTGAACCAGGTCGACTTCTCGCCGGAGAGCAACGCGACCGGTTCGGCGCTCGGCACGATCACGACGAAGAATCCGGCGCTGATCCCGTGGACCGCCAACAGCCTCGACCTGCGGCTCGAGTATTACACTCCCGCCGGCGGCGAGATCTCGGCCGGTTTCTACCGCAAGGAGATCAAGAATTTCTTCGCGACGCGCAATTTTCTCGCGACCGCGGAGTTTCTCGAGGGCATCGGGCTGAGCGACGAATACGTCGACTACCAGGTCAACGCGCCGAGCAACGTGTCGGGCATCGCGCATATCAACGGCTACGAGGTGAACGTGAGCCAGCCGCTGTCGTTTTTCACCCGGGCGAACTACGCGCGCTTCTTCCGCGTCTTCGCCAACGCCACGCTGGTGCGGAACAAGGGGCCGGCGGAGGCCGATTTCCGCGGATTCACGCCGAAGCTCATCAACTGGGGTTTCACCTACAACCGGAACCCGATCCTCTTCAACGGTCGCTGGACGCTCGTGGGCAAGAAGCGAGTCGGCACGGTGGCGGCCGGCAACCTCGGCGCCGCGGGCTGGAATTACCAGCAGGAGCGCCTGCGCTTCGACGCCTCGGTCGACTACCGTCTCACGCGGAACTGGGCGCTCTACGCCACCGGCCGGAACATCTTCAACAACCGCGACCGGAACGAGGCTTATGCGCCGGGCAGCCCGCGCTACGTGCAGTTCGCCGCGGAGGGCGAATACGGCGTGAACTTCCAGTTCGGCGTGAAGGGCAACTTCTGAGCGCGCCCGCGGCGGGCGGAGGTCGAGCGAGGCCCCGCCGGCGCGAGCGGTCGCACCGCATGGCCGGCGGCCGTGGCGCGGGCGGCAAACGCAGCCGCATCCCGCGCGACGAGCGGCCACGTATCGCAGTGCATCGGCACGGCCCGCCGCGGGCGGCTGTTCGGTGAAAAACGGATCGGGCAGCGGGCGGGCGCCGGCGGTCTCCACGCGGAAACCGGCAAGGCCGGGAGCGTGCATGCGCCCGGCGGCGGAACGAGGCGCCGGGCAGGGATGCGCTCAGCCTCGGCCATCGAGCCAGTCCCGGGCCGCGCCGACATCCTGGGGCGTCAAGGCATGGGCGGCGGGGAAGGCGCGGGCGGTGACCACGGCGCCGCCGGCGGCGAGCAGCGCCGCGAGGCGCGCCGGGTGGTCGGCGGGGACGAGCGGGTCGGTGTTGCCGTGGCAGAGCAGGACGCGTTTGCCGGCGAGCGAACCGGGCGTGGCCGGTTGATCGAGGACCACCATGGGGCGCAGCAGCACCGCGCCGCCGAGCGTCTCGGGCCGGAGCAGGAGCAGCGTGCCGGCGATGTTGGCGCCGTTGGAGAAACCGACCGCGATGAGTTTGGCGGCGTTGATCCCGTAGTGGGCGGAGGCGGCGAGGACGAAATCGGCGAGCGCCAGCGTGCGCCGCCGCACTTCGGCCGGATCGAACACGCCCTCCGCCAGGCGGGCGAAGAAGCGCAACGCGCCGCCTTCGCTGACGTCGCCGCGCGGGCTCAGCAGCGCGGAGCCCGGAGAGAGTGTCCGGCCGAGCCGCACGAGGTCGTGCTCGGTGCCGCCGGTGCCGTGGAGCAGCAACAGCGGCGGCGCGGCGGGATCGGCGCCGGGCTCGAAAAGATGCTGGTAGCTGAACTGCGCCGTCGGTGTGCGTGGCATGCGGTGACGTCGGATTGACGCAGCGCGGACGGAATCGGTGCGGTCCGAAAGCGCAAGCCGGCCGGAGGCGGTGTGCGCTGCCGGGATTCGCGCCGGCGGCGGCCGCGGACGGAGTCGACGGGAGTCGCGGCGCGGGATCAGGCGCCGGCGTCGATCTTGTTGATGCGGGCGAGATGCCGGCCGCCTTCGAACTCGGTCGCGAGCCAGACGCGGACGATCGCAAGCGCTTCGGCTTCGGTCACGGTGCGTTGGCCGAGGGAGAGGACGTTGCCGTCGTTATGCGAGCGGTTCCAGGCGGCGACCTGTTCGTTCCAGCAGAGGCCGCAGCGTATGCCGCGCACGCGGTTGGCGACGATGGCCTCGCCGTTGCCGGAGCCGCCGAGGACGATGCCGCGTTCAAACTCGCCGCGCGCGACGGCTTCCGCCGTGGGGCGGATGAAGTCGGGGTAGTCGCAGGCGGCGTCGGAGTAGGTGCCGAAATCGCGCACGGTGTGGCCCTCGGCGAGAAGCATGGCCTTGATCGCCTCCTTGTAGGCGTAGCCGGCGTGGTCGGATCCGATGGCGATGGTGAAAAGGCGTGGCATGGGAAAGAGGGCTATCGGGGCCGAGGGGCGGAAGGCGTCAACCCTCGAAAATGCGCAGCACGCCGGCGGTGTCGGCGAGAT
>JBILLY010000782.1:0-3065 GCA_044375835.1 Opitutaceae bacterium | reverse complement strand
GCCGTATTGCGCCGGGTCGATGCCGTAAGGCTCCAGCAAATCGTCGGTCGCGGGGGTGAGCACCGTGCCGAAGAAATCCTGGATGTCGCGCTGATACGCCCGCGCCGACAGCACGCCGCTCGACGGTTCGTTGAAATAATACTCCAGCGCCACGCCGTAGCTGTCCGCCGTCCAGGGTTTCAGCGTCGGATTGGTCAGCGTGATCGTGCGGTTGGTGCTCTCCGGGTCCGGCAGATTCATCGAGGGCAGAATATTGCCGAAATTGGGGCGGTTGATCGCGCGGCCATACGACACGCGCGCGATCAGGTCGGGCCGGATCGACCACGAGAAGTTCAGGCTCGGGAAATAGCCGTCGTAGGTTTGCTCCACCTTCGCCGCCCGCTCGCTGTAGGCGAGCTTGGTGCCCGCCAGGGTGTTGAGCGGCGCGGTCACCACCGGCCGGTTCTGCGCGTCGCGCACGATCCGCCCCTGCGCGTCGCGCTGGTAGATGCGCGAGGGATCGATCAGCGGACCGTTGGCTTCGTCGCGGGTCTGCTCGTAACGCACACCGCCGGTGACGAGGAGCTTTCCACCGAAGAGACGCGCATCCAGCCGCACGTAGGGCGCCGTGATCGTCTCCGTGATCGCCTGCGACGTCGTGACCTCGCTGCGATACGCCGTCACTTGGTCGGCCTCCGTGTTGGCGAAGTAGCCGGGGTTCGTGTTGAACAGCCCCCCGACCTTGTCCAAGTCGAACCACTGCATCCGCGGCCCGAACAGCAGGTCGCGCTGCGAATAGCTCGGATCATACCACTGCGCCGGACTGTCGTCGGCGCTGCGCGCCACGCCGTCGCGCCCCACGAAGTTCGTCGAGAAGGTCGGCCGGCTGATATCCCGCGACTCCACCCGCAGATCTACGCCGGCCTTCACGCTCAACGGCACGCGTAGGTCGAGGTCGCGTTTCGCGTTGAGGAACGCCGAACGCACGATCGCCCAGCTGTTGAAATTGAGTCCGCCCACGCTCTCCAGGCGGTAGTTCGCCAGGTCGTGGACATTCGCCGGTTGCCCCGTCGCGTCCGTCGCCGTGATCCGGCCCGGGTGGTCCTCCGTGAGCTGGTCGAAACGCAGCGTCAGGTTGCGGTAGAAAGCGTTGTTGTTCTGGAAGTAGCCGTCGCTCGCGTAGTGGTTGGAGGCCCCGGAATAGGAACCGCCGACGTTCCACTGCCAGATGCGGCCGTTGTGCCGCCAGCGCACGCTCGGCGCCCAGCTCGTGCCGTTCTTCTCGCGCGCGTCCGTGATGATCTGCGTGAACCCGGTCCCGGCGGCGCCCTGCGTGAAGTCGCGGCCGAACGCCGTCACGCGGCCGACGTCGAAGCCCAGCTGCCGCACCCAGAACTCCGAGGTGAAATAGGAATACTGGAAGCCCACCGTCACGACGTCGTCGCGCGAGATCCGCCAATCGGCCGAGGCACTGCCGGTCGTGCGCACCGTGATCTTCGGCCGCTCCTGCAGCCGGTAGCGGACGAGATACGGATTGTCCGGCGTCGTCGCCGGGAAATTCGCGGACTGCGCGGCCACGTGCGGCACCCAGTCCTGCGTGATCCCGGGTCCGTTGTTGCGCGTGCGCGCCCACAGCGCGTTCACCGTGAAGCCGAAATTGCGGTTCACCGGCACGATCGCGCTCAGCTCGGCATTCGGCTCGAAGGGATACTCTTTGTGCTGAAAGGGCCCCGGCTCCTTGCTCCAGCTGAAATCCCCGCCGCGCCACGACAGGTAGGTCCGCACGACATACTGCGGCCGCGAGCGCTCGAACGCGCTCCGGCTCACCAGGTTCACCGAGCCGCCGATCGCGTTGGCCGGCGAGTCCGGCGTCGGCGAGCGCGAGACTTCCACGCGCGACATTCCGCCCACCGCGATGTTCTCGAATTCCACCGTGCGGTCCGTGTTCGACGACGCCGCGCTCGCGATGCCGTTGCCATCGAGCAGAATCGGCGTCCCGCTCGGCGGCACGCCGCCCAGCGACATGTTGATGCCGTCGCTCCCGCTGCGATTGAGCGTCACGCCCGGCAGGTATTTCGCGAACTCACCCACGTTGCCGTCCGCGATTTCCGCGAAGGAGTCCGTCGAAACCACGTTCTTGATGCTCGCGGAGAAGCGCTGCTCGTTCACCGCCACGTCCGATGCCGCCATGTCGCGCTTCGACGCCACCGTGAAGGCATCCAGCACCACGAGGCTGTCCGTGACGCCGGGTGCCGCGCCCACGGAAAAGTCCTTCTGTGCCCGCCGCCCCGCCTCCACCGTCACCGCCGTGGTCTGCACGGGGTAACCGGTGTAGAAAAGCCTCACGGTATGTTCGCCGGCCCGCACCCGCGGAAACGCATACGCGCCCGTGTCGTCCGAAAACGTCTCCAGCCGCAACGCCGCGATCTCCACCCGCGCGTTCCCGACATAGGCCCCGGTCGCCTGGTTCAGCACCCGGCCTTCGATCGCTCCCGTCTCCGCGGCGCCGCCCGCGGCGACCGTCGGCGTCGCCCGGTCCACCGTCAGCGCGCCCGTGCGCTCGTCCTGCACGACGCGCAACGCCGTGCCCGCCACCAGCCGCTCCAGCGCCTCGCGCGGCGCCAACTCGCCTTTCACCGCCGCCGTGCGCACGCCCGCGACCTTGTCGGCGGAAAACAGAAACTGCCCCGCCGCCTGCGTCGCGAAGGTCCGCAGCGTCGTCTCCGCCGGCCCGGCGGGGATATCGAAGGCGCGCCGCGCCGGTTCGCCGGCGCGCATGACAGCCGCAAACCCGAGGAGGGCGAGCGCCAGCCGGAAACCCGCGCCGCGGGCCATGCGAAGAAACAGGGGCAGAAAACAGTTCATGATGGGGGTAGGCCGGCGCAGTCGGAGCGCCGCATATCCGCCAAGACTGTCCGCTCCGCCGTTTCCGTTACGATTCCCGCCGAAATATTTCCGCCCCCTCATCGCGCCGGCAGCAGCACGGTCTCCGTCGGCGTCCGCGGCTCCGCCTTCACATCCACGATCTGCCGCGCGAGGCGCAGGAAGCCGTCGACGTTGTCCGCCCGGAAAGTCCCCGTCAGCGT
>JBILLY010000783.1:0-3065 GCA_044375835.1 Opitutaceae bacterium | reverse complement strand
ACCGCCGCGAAACCCGCCGCCGCGCCCAAGCCCCCCACCGCTCCCTCCGCGCCGCCCGTGCCCGCCATCCCCACCATCTCCGGCGGCAAGCTCGTCACCGGCACCCTCAACGGCGGCGGCCCCGAAATCAGCGTCTCGACCATGAATGGCGACATCACCTTCCGCCAGGCCGCCAAAAAGTAACCGCCCGACCCGCCCCGCGCCGGCCAATCGCCGGCCCGCGCGCGCCCCTTCGGCCTCCTTCGGGCCCCGGACCCACCGGGGCCCGTTTTGTTGGCGGGAGCTGCCCGGGCGTAGGCGCCGGCGCTGCGCCGCACGCGCGCCGCGAGGCCGTTTTTCCGCCGTTCGGGACCGGATCGGCAACGACCCGCCGCGCCCACGGGCGCCGCGTCGGGCCGCGCAGGGGGATCGCAACGGACGTTATTAGCGCGACCGACCGGCACAGCGCCGCATCTGATATACGCAAGTCAGCGTATTCCCAAACGCCGCGAAACAACCTATGCTCTTCCGTTTCCCACCTTCCGCATGCTCGCCGCCGTCATCGTCATCGTCCTTCTCACCGCGCTCGTCGCCACCGAGCCGTCGTCACCCGGCGGGGACCGGTAGACAGCGACCCGCCGCCTAGACACCGGGCCGAGCAGTGTCAGCCGGCCGCACCGGGACCCGCCCGCCGAGCGGGCCCGGCGCGACCGCGATCCGCCCCTCCGCCGACGCGTCGCTCCGCTCCGTCTCAAAATAGGCAGGGGCGCCCCCGCGAACGGGAGCGCCCCTGGTTGTTTTCTTACATTATCAACGGCGCCCGGTTTCCCGGTGCCGAGGTCACTGGAAGAAGCCGTGGCCCGACTCCAGCAACGGATCCACGACCTTCACCGGGAGCAACACCTTGGTTGCCACCGGCACGCCGTTGGATTCCGCCGGCTGGAAGCGCCACCGCTTCACCGCTTCGACGACCGCCTTGGCCAGCACTTCGTCCGGAGCGGACTTGATGCTGAACGCGGCGGTTTTCCCCTGCGCGTCCACCGTGAATTCGAGCTGCACCGTAGTGCCGGCGTATTCGGGTCCGACCAGCGGTGAGGTCACCGCGATCGGCACCGGCACGCCGGGGTCCTTTCGGCACGACTCGAGGTAGGCGTCTTCGTTGGGCGCCGCGAATGCCGCGACGACCGACCACACGCCCACGATCAGGAGGACGACGAGTTTATTGACTGCTTTCATGGTATTAAACTCCGCGGATAAGGCGGAGAGTTTGGTTTTCTCTGGCGGGTTGAAACACCCGCTGCGCCCGCCGGCTTGGTCAGCCGGCCGACACCGCGGATGGTTGGGATTGGCCGCGGACACCCGCAAAGGCGCCCGACGACCAAAGGGTCCGTCTTGGGGAAACCACGCCGGCGCTAAACTCGCGCGCACCGGCTCAGCCTCCCGCCCCGGCCGCTCGCGCGGCCCTCTCCGGGCGGGAAAATTCAAAGAACTCCGGCGGTTTGGGGGAGGTCCTCGAAAGCACCTTCCGGTTAGCAGACCCCGTGCCGGCGCCCCAAGGGATTTCAGCCGCCGTCACGCACTTGTTACCCACGTCTCCGCGCCTGCGCCGCCGCCGGCAAAATCCGCGGAATAATTCTGGAAACACGGCTTGCGCGTGCCGAAAGGAGACCGTTGCCTCCCCGTCCGTCCGCCATCATGTCCGACTCCGCCGCTCCTTCCTCACCGTCTCCGCTCCGCCGCGCCGCCTCCGCCCTCGTGCAATGGTTCGACGCCGACTACACGCCCGATGGCGCCGCCAACATGCGGGCCGAGCCCGACCGGGTCGATTGGATGCGCTGCATCCCCTTCATCATCCTGCACGCCGGCTGCCTCGGCATCATCTGGGTCGGCGCCAGCAGCTTCGCCGTCTGGACGGCCGTCGCCCTCTATTTCGTGCGCATGTTCGCCGTCACCGGCATCTACCACCGCTACTTCTCGCACAAGACCTACAGCACCTCGCGCGTCGGCCAGTTTTTCCTCGCGCTCTGGGGCGCCACCACCGTCCAACGCGGCGCCCTCTGGTGGGCCTACCACCACCGCCACCACCACCAGCACAGCGACGACCCGGAAGACGCCCACAGCCCGCACGTCCACGGCTTCATCTGGTCGCACATCGGCTGGATCACCAGCCGCAAGAACTTCCCCACCGACTACTCCACCATCAAGGACCTCGCCAAGTTCCCCGAGCTCGTCTGGCTCAACCGCTTCGACACCGTCATCCCGATCCTCTTCGCGATCTTCCTCCTCGGCCTCGGCGTCGCGCTCGAAGCCTTCGCGCCCGGCCTCGGCACCAACGGCCCGCAGCTCCTCGTCTGGGGCTTCTTCGTCAGCACCACGTTCCTCTTCCACGGCACCGCCTGCATCAACTCGATGGCCCACCTCATGGGCAAACGCCGCTTCAACACCAGCGACGATTCGCGCAACAGTTTCATCCTCGCCCTCATCTGCCTCGGCGAGGGCTGGCACAACAACCACCACCGCTACCAGTCCTCCACCCGCAACGGCTTCTACTGGTGGGAAATCGACATCACCTACTACGGCCTCAAGGCCCTCAGCTGGACCGGCCTCATCTGGGGCCTCAAGCCTGTGCCCAAGTCCATCATGGAAGAGGCCGCCCGCGCCGACCACGTCGCCACCATCGCCGCCGCCCAGAAGGCCGCCCACCTCCACCCGGAGTATTCCTCGCTGAAAAAAGTCGTCCCGGCCGCCGCCGCCATCGCCGTCGCCACCGCCGCCTCGTCCCAAGCCATCGTGGCCAAGAAAGCCGAAGGCCCCGCGATCCACAAAGACGTCACCGAACAGCGCGGCGAAAACCAAGCCAAGCCCACGCCGCCGCCCACGTCGCTCGGCTGAGCCCCTCCGACCGAAGGCGTTTCACCTTCCCGGCGCCGCGTCACCCGCGGCGCCTTTTTTGCGCCCGCCGCCCGCGTCCACCCGACCCGCCGGAGCGTAGCAAGACTCCCGACCTCCCGCCGCCCTCGACGCCCTCCGCCCTCCTCCGCCCGCAACCGCCGCATCCGCCGCCCAATCTTCACCCGCGCACCCCG
>JBILLY010000780.1:0-3068 GCA_044375835.1 Opitutaceae bacterium | reverse complement strand
CGCCGTCGCCCGGCTCAGGGTCGAGATCGCCGCGAGGCCCGCGCCGGCCTGCGCGACAAACGCCCGTCGCGACAGCGGAGCGGCAACGGCAACCGGGTGACGACGGGGATTGGAGTTCGGGTTCATGGCGAAACGGTTTGGGCTGTTTCCTGGGTTCCTGGTGAAAGCGTGGTCCTCCAACAGCGCGCGGGTGCTACGGATTCGCACCGGCGGGCACACCGACCGTCGCATAGAGCCGCGCCAGCCGGTGCGCGTGTTCGTCGTAGGCCGCCTCGAACAACTCCGTCGCCCGCGCCGCGCCCACCACCACGCCTGCCGTCAGCACCTTCGGCGGCTGGCCCAGCGCCGTCAGCCGCGCCGCCGTCTCCGCCTTGATCGCGTTGACCACCAGGCAGCCGCCCACCGTGGACCCCGGCGCCACCGGCGTATCCAGTCCGGGGATGCTCACCATCGCGTCCCCGACCGGCGCCCCGGTGTCGAGTATCAGGTCGGCGAAATCCGTCAGTTTCTTGCCGTCCGCGCGTTTCGAGACCGACGCCGCCGCATGCGCCGCGCTCACCAGCGCGACCACCCGCACCCCGCGCCGCTGGAACTGCTCCGCCATCTCGATCGGCACCACGTTGCACCCGCTCGACGACACCACCAGCGCCGTGTCCCGCGTCTCCAGCGCGTAGTTGCGCAGAATCCGCTCCGCCAGTCCGCTCACGTTCTCCAGAAACATCGCCTGCCGCTGCCCGTTCGCGCCCACGACCAAGTTGTGGAACGAGAGCGACAGCTCGACGATCGGGTTGAAGCCGGGAAACGACCCGTAGCGCGGCCACATCTCCTCCACCATGATGCGCGAGTGCCCGGAACCGAAGACGTGCACCATCCGCCCGGCCGCGATCGTCGCCGCGAACCAGTCCGCCGCGGTGGCGATGGCCGCGCCCTGCGCCGCCACGGTGTCGATGAGCGCGCGGGCCCGCGCGAGATAGGATTCCGAAGGTGTCATGAGGAAAGTTCTGCGTGAAGAAATCCGTTGCGTGCCGCCCCGATCGCCCCCGCCCATTCGCCCAGCGTCGCCGCCACGATCGGCACGCGCGCCCCGCCCGGCCGCCACTCGTAACGCTCCATCTCCACGGCGAGCGGCCCGAACAACGCCTCGCCCGCGTGCGCGATCCCGCCGCCGAGCACGATCGACTCCGGATCGAAAGCGTTGATCGCCCCGCCGAGGGCGCAGGCCAGTGCCCGCACCGACCGGAGCCACACCGCCGTCGCCGCCGCGTCGCCCGCCCGGTGCGCGCTCACCAGCGCCGCCGTCGTCGAAAAACGTCCGCCGCTGCGCTCCGCCACCGTGCAGTCGCCGAACTGCACCTCCAGCGCGCCGGGCATGCCCGTGATGCTCTTCGGCCCGTCGGGGTCGAGCGAAACGTGCCCCAGGTGTCCCGCCCGGCCCCGCGCTCCGCGCAACAGCCGCCCGTCGCTCATCACCGCGCCACCGACGCCCGTGCCGAGTGTCAACAGCACCACGTCGCGTTTGCCCGCCGCCGCGCCCGTCCACGCCTCGCCGAGCAGCGCCGCGTGCGCGTCGTTCAGCACCGGAACCGGCGTCGTCCGACCGAGCGCCGTCGTCCAGTCGAGCCCCGCGAGCCCCTGCAGTTTTCCCGGCAGAAACGCGATGCTGCGCTCGTCCGCCGCCGCCAGCCCCGGCGCCCCCACGCCGACCGCGGCAGCCTCCGAGCCGATCGCCCGCCCGAACTCCGCCACCAAGTCCCGCGCCAGCGCCACCCAGTCCGCCGGGGTCGCCGTGCCGTCGCGCGTCGCCCGGGTCGCCCGATGCAGCACGCGCCCGTCGGCCGCCACCGCGACGGCCTTCACGTGGCTTCCGCCCACATCGATGCCCGCGCCCCAGGTCATGCGTAGAGGTGCGCCACGCTCTTCCGGTAGCCCTCGTAATACGCTTCCAGTGCTTCCTCCGCCGCGTGCGCGGTGGTCGTCCCCACAAACTGGTGACTCGGCAGCATCGTCGCCGTGTGGCCTTTCGCGATCAGCCGCTCCGCGGTCGCGCAGCGCAGCATGTTGATCAGCATCGCCCCCGTCACCGTCGAGGTCGGCCCGGTCCGCCAGGTCAGCCCCGGCACCTCGACCACGCAGTCCCCCGGCGGGCATTGGTTGTCGAGCACGATGTCCGCCACATCGATGAGCTTCTTGCCGGAGGAGTGCGCCGGCTTCGACTGCGAGCAATGCGCGACCGACACTACGCCGATCACCGGCAGCCCGCGCGCCTTTGCGCCGAGCGCCATCTCCACGATCAACGGCCGGATGCCCGACGTCGAAATCACGATGAACGCGTCGTTCGCCCCGAATTTGAAACCCTTCAGCAGTTCCTCCGCGTAGCCTTCGATCTTCTCCAGAAACAGCGGCCCGCGCAGCCCGTTCATGCCGATCGTCGCGCAGTGCTGCGACACCGCCTGCTCCGCCCACGAGTAGAATCCCACGAAGCACCCCTGCCGCGGCGCCATCTCCTCGCACATCATGCGCGAGTGCCCCGCGCCGAACATGAACACGATCCCGCCGCGCGCGATTTTCTCCGCGCACAACTCCGCCGCGCGCTCGATCGCCGGCAGCTGCGTCGCCCGCAGGCGCGTCAGCAATTCGATGCTCTTGTCGTAGAAGTCCGTGGCGGCGCTCATGTTGAAATTGAAATCGGCGGCGACGGAGCATCGCGCTCCCGCGCCTCGGCTCGCCTCCGGCTCTACTCCGCCGCCTCCCGCGGCATTTGTCCTTCGCTCACGCTCCAGCCGCCGTCCACCGCGAGCACCTGCCCGGTCGTGAACCGCGCCGCCTCCGACAGGAAGTAAACCGCCGCCGCGGCGCAGTCCTCCGGCCGCCCGATGCGCCCGCCGTCGAGCGGCTGCTTCGTCGCGACAAACGCCCGGATCGCCGGATCCCCCGCCGCCCGGCGGGCCATCGGCGTCTCCACGAGCGCGGGCGCGAGCACGTTGCAGCGGATGCCGTGCGGCGCGTAGTAGGCCGCGATCGAGCGCGTGAAGCCCGCGATCCCCGCCTTCGCCGCCGCATACGCGTGC
>JBILLY010000778.1:0-3073 GCA_044375835.1 Opitutaceae bacterium | reverse complement strand
CCTTTGCTCGGCCCCCCGCCCCGCGCCGCCCGCCGCCTCCGCTCCCTTTCACGCCGTCCTTCCCGCGCAGCCTCGCCTTTCCGCTCACGCTCGTCCCTGCCTCCGCTCACTCCGCCCTCGCCGCCTCGGTCAGCACCACGGTCCCCTCGCCCGCCACCGCGTCCACCGCCCACCCCTCTCCGCCCAATCTGATGCCCTCCGCGTCTCTGCGCCTCTGCGCGCCTAAGTCAGGCCTTCGGTTCCCCCTCCCTTTCACGCTCCCTCTCCCTCTCAGTCTCACCCTCCCTCTCTCTTTCACGCTCGCTTTGCTACCCGCCCTCGCCGCCAACGCAGCGCCCGCCCCCGCCCCCGCCACCGCAACCGCGACCGCGACCGCCACCGCGCCGACCGCCGCGCCGGCCCCGTCCGCCTTCACCCTCGAGGTCTCCACCGTCCTCACCGGCCGCGGCAAATCCTTCTACACCCAGTCGCGCGCCGCCCTCATCCCCGGTCCCACCCCGCGCCTGATCCTCACCACGCAGGAAACCGATCCCACCGGCTCCCACGGCTACAAGGACATGTTCTACCTGGAGTCCGCCGACCTCGGCCGCACCTGGTCCGCGCCGCAGCGCATCGACTCCCTCCGCCGCACGCGCATGCCCGAGGGCCACGACTTCGTCATCGGCGACGTCTGCCCGCAATGGCACGCCGCCACCGGCCGCGTCCTCGCCACCGGCAAAACCTTCGGCTTTCTCGGCGGCACCAAGGAAGACCGCGGCTTCGAGCGCGTCTCCTACGCCGTCTACACGCCCGCCACCCGCACGTGGAGCGAACTCCGCCTGCTCGCGCTCCCCGCCCAAGACCACGCCGGCCGCCCCTTCCTCGAACCCAACGCCGGCTGCCACCAACGCGTCGATCTCCCCGACGGCGACATCTTGCTCCCCATCCGCTACCGCAAAGATCCCGCCGTCCGCCACTACACCACCATCGTCGCCCGCTGCCGCTTCGACGGCGAAAAACTCACCTACGTCGCGCACGGCTCCGAATTCCTCATCCCGCGCGACCGCGGCCTCTACGAGCCGTCCGTCGTCGCCTTCGGCGGCCGCTACTTCCTCACCATGCGCGCCGACCACAGCGCGTTCGTCGCCCGCGGCCGCGACGGCCTCAACTACGAGCCCTTCGTCGAGTGGCGCTGGGACGACGGCACCGTCCTCGGCAGCTACAACACCCAGCAGCACTGGCTCGTGCACAACGACACGCTTTTCCTCCTCTACACCCGCCGCGGCGCCAACAACGACCACGTCATGCGCCACCGCGCCCCGCTCTTCATCGCCGAAGTCGATCCGGAAAAACTCGTCGTCCGCCGCGCCACCGAGCGCGTGCTCTTCAAGGAGGAAAACGCCGACCTCGGCGCCGGTTTCGCCGTCGTCGACGTGAGCCCGCGCGAGTCGCTCGTCGTCACCTCCGAGATTCCCACCCGCGGCAGCCGCGACTGGAACCGCGTCCTCCTCGCCCGCCTCACCTGGTCCACTCCCAACCGCCACGTCCCCGCCGCTCCCTGACTCGGCGTCGCCAGCCTCCGGATACGCCGCCGTCTCGCCTCCCCCCGGTCTCGCGTGCTCCCGCCGTCGGCGTTTCACCGCCCGCCCCGCCCGCCAGCCTCTCCCGCTTTCCACCCGCCCCCATGCCCTCCCGCCGTTCCCCTCGTGCCACGCTCGCCGTCCTCGGCCTTGCCGCCGTGTCCGCCTGCCTACCCGCCCGCGCCGCCACCCCGTCCGCCCGCACCGCCGATGTCCCTTACCAAGGCGACGTCACCGATGTCCGCGTCATCCGCCACATGGATTCCCACCCCGGCTCCTCCGAGCTCTGGGAACCCTACCTCGCCCACTGGCGCGGCAAACACCTCGTCGCCGCCTTCGGCGTGAAAATCCCCGGCAAGACCGACATGGGCGACATCGTCGCCAGCATCTCCACCGACGACGGCGCCACCTGGGGCCATCCCGTCACGATCTTCGACCACCGCGAGCGGCAGGGCACGCTCCAGTTCGCCTACGCCAACGCCATCCTCTTCAAGCCCTCCGGCCAGGACGTGCTGTGGGCCTTCGCGATGCGTTGCCCGATGAACTACCGCCACAGCGAGGACTCGCAGCTCGTGGGCGCCTACAGCGCCGACGGCGGCCGCTCGTGGGTGCCGGTCGAACTCGCGATGGGTTACACCGGCCCCCTCATCTGCGTCGCCGCGCCCTACGAACACACGGAAAACGGCCGCCCGCGCTACCTCTTCCCCCTCCACCGCAACACCCGCCGCAACGACCCGCTCGGCTCCCGCGACCACTTCGTGCTCAGCAGCACCAGCCTCCTCGAATGGAACCTCGCCGGCTTCATCCCGCAGCCCGCCGCCGGCCCCAAGGTCTTTCTCCACGAAGGCCACATCGACCGCGGCGACGCCCCCGGCGAACTCAAGATCGTCATGCGCACCGCCGACTACGAGGACGAGCGCAAGATGACCGATCCGCCCCGCGCCTTCTCCTCCGTCAGCCGCGACGGCGGCCGCACCTGGAGCCCGGCGCAGCCGGAGCCCGAGCTGTGGAACGCGAAATCGAAAGCCTGGTTCGGTCGCACCGCCGCCGGCGCGCACGTCTACGTCTACAACGACGGCCCCGCCACACCCGCTCCCACCGGCCGCACGTCCCTCCGCTACAAGGTCAAACCGCCCGGCGGCACCTGGGGACCGGAGCGCACGTTCTTCGACGCCGGCATCAAGAACTCCTACCCGACCGTGATCGAGGTTGCCCCCGGCGATTTCCGCGCCGTCTGGGACAGCGGCACCGCCGACCGCTCCCGCACCCACATCCGCTTCGCCAAATTCAAACTTGCGAATTAGCCCCCGCCTCCCGCCTTCCGCCTTTCGCCTTTCGCCTTTCGCCTTTCGCCTTTCGCCTTTCGCCTTCCGCCTCCCGCCTCCCGCCTCCCGCCTTCCCCGCCCTTTCCGCCCTCCCGCGTTTCTTCTTTCTTCTTTTCCCCCGGTTTCTTCTTTTCCGTGCCCCGCCCTCTCCCCCACGCCGCCCAGCTCGAACTCAAGCGCTGGAACACC
>JBILLY010000777.1:0-3074 GCA_044375835.1 Opitutaceae bacterium | reverse complement strand
TCCGCACCGCGCGACGGCGGAGCGCATGATCGAGCGCATCAAGGCGGTGCGCAGCGAAGGCGACTCGGTGGGCGGCACGATCGAGTGCCGCGTGCGCGGGTTGCCGGTGGGCTTGGGCGAGCCGGTCTTCGACCGGCGGGAGGCGGATCTGGCGAAGGCGATGCTCTCGCTGCCGGCGACGAAGGGTTTCGAGACGGGCAGCGGGTTCGCCGGCGCGCGGCTGCGCGGCAGCGAGCACAACGCCGTGTTCGCGCCGCGGGACGGGCGCGTGCGCACGCGGACGAACCGCAGCGGCGGCACGCAGGGCGGCATCAGCAACGGGGAGGAGCTGGTGTTCCGCGTGGCGTTCAAGCCGACGGCGACGATTTTGCGCCCGCAGGAGACGGTGGACAAAGAAGGCGCGGCGACGGAGCTGATCGGGCGCGGGCGGCACGACCCCTGCGTGGTGCCGCGGGCGGTGCCGATCGTGGAAGCGATGACGGCGCTGGTGCTGCTGGACCACTGGATGCGGCAGACGGCGCAGTGCGGGAGCTTCGAGTTTTGACGAATACGGCGCCGGCGGGCGGGCGGGACGCGGGCGCGGCCTTGTCTTCGCGGCGACCGCGTTTTTCCTGAGCGCATGACCGACCGCGAAAAACCTCTCGTGTATCTGATTCTCGGCGCGGCCGGCTCGGGCCGGCGCGGCGTGATCGCGGACCTTTGCGAAGGCGGGTTCGACGCGGCGGACGCGCTGGCGGTGATGCTGCCGGCGGGCGAAGCGGAAGATCCGGCCGACGCGAAACTGCCGGCGGTCTCGCGCTGGACGTGGAGCGACGGCTTCATCCTCGGCACGCTGCCGGCGGAAAAGAACATCGTGTTTTTCGTGACGGACGGGACGCGCAACCCCGTCGACCAGATCGAGGTGTTCAAAGCCTGGGTGGAGGCGCAGGGCGGCGAGCTGGCGCGGGTGATCTGCGTGGTGAACGCGCAGCTGGCCGAAAAGAACCCGCCGCTGCTGGCGTGGTTCGAGGCGTGCATCCATTTTTCCGATGCGGTGCTCTTCAACCGGCGCGAAGGCGTGGCGAACAAGTGGATGAGCGCGTTTCTGGAGCACTTCAAAAAGCAGTATTACCCGTGCGTGTTCGAAGTGGTGAAGGCGGGGCACGTGAAGAATCCGGCGCTGGTGCTGGAGCCGCAGGCGCGGCGGATGTCGCACGTCTTCGACGAGGAAGTGGATCTCGTGTTCACCAACAGCGAAGGCGAGGAGATCGACGAGGACGAGGATACGGGCGAGGACGGCGACGAGGAGATCGAGGCGAAGCCGGAGGAAGATCCGTATTTCGAGCGGCGCAACGGCGGGCGGCGCGCGCGCGAGATTCCGGACATCGCGAAGTTTTTGCCGGCGCGGACGGAGTGAGGGCGCGCGAGGAGTGACGGCGGGGCTTTGGCGCTCGGAGTCCGGTGCCGGGCGCCTAGTGATGAGCGCTTGATGTAGCGATCTGCCGAAAACCTGAGGTCCTGTGGCTTATTGCAGCCCGCGGCGTGCGAGGCGGAGGAGTCTTGGGCCGCTTACTTTCCCGTCGGTCCCTGCTCTCACGAGCAGGGCTACCACGGCCATGGGCGTGGGACGGAGCGTCACGATCGTTGTGGGTCGCTGCGCGAGGTCCCTGAGCTGGGGGGTTACGGCTGACCTTTCGCGTCGGGCGGCGGGGGAGCTTTTGCGAAGTGGGCGCGGAAGTCCGGTTCATCGGTGAGCCGGAGCAGCGGCAGGCCGAAGCTGGGGCGGGGCAAATAGAGCAGTGTGCAGCAGCGGCTGAGTTGGCGGCCGGGCGGGAGGCCGCGCCAGACAAGGGCGGCGGTGAGCGCGTAGAGGGTGCCGAGGCCGAGCGCGAGGAGGTAGGTCGAGCGGCGGAATTCGATGCCGGGGAGGTTGCGCGTGAGCAGGTGCAGGAGCCCGACGGAGGCGAAAATCACGAGCGCGACCACGGCATGGGTGCGGGCGACGTGGACGACGCTGGGCGGCGGGGGGCGGGCGGACACGGCGACGGCGGGGCGGACGAAGGCGGGCGAGAAGGTCGGAAAAGACGACCGCCGGGGCGACGCGAGGGTCGCGCCCGGCGGAAACGAAGCGGAGGCGCGGGGGCGACCGGCGTTACTGCGCGGCGGCGACGGCGGCGACGAAGGCCTGGGCCTTGGCGGTGATGGCGGCCCAGTTCTTTTCCTTGAAGGCCTTGGCGTCGACGAGCGAGGAGCCGGCGGCGGTGGCGAAGGCGCCGGCTTTGAGGAACTCGCCGACGTTCTTCTCGTTCACGCCGCCCGTCGGGACCATCTCGATCTGGGGGAGCGGGGCCTTGACGGACTTGATGTAGCCGGGGCCGAAGAATTCGGCGGGGAAGATCTTGGCGGCGTCGGCGCCGGCTTCCCAGGCGTTGACGATTTCGGTGGGGGTGAAGGCGCCGCTGAAGACCGGGACGCTGTAGCGCTGGCAGAGGGTGATGACGTCGGGGCGGAGGGCGGGGGTGACGATGAATTTGGCGCCGGCGAGGATGCCCATGCGGGCGGTCTCGGCGTCGAGGACGGTGCCGAGGCCGAAGAGGAAATCGGGGAGTTCGGCGGTGGCTTTTTCCATCATGCGGATCGCGCCGGGGGTGGTCATCGTGAGCTCGATGCTGGTGAGACCGCCGGCCGCGAGGGCGCGGGCGCAGTCGAGCAGGCCGTCGGGCGAATCGGCGCGGATGAGCGCGATGACTTTCTCGGCTTTGATCTTCGAGAGGATGGCGTCTTTTTTCATGGCGACGGGCACCGTGAACCGCGGGGGGACGAGGGGAAACAAATTTCTTGCCCCGGGTGGGCGGGCGGTGTGTCGTCCGCATCCCTCCCGTGCCCGGGTGGTGGAATTGGTAGACACGCAGGTCTCAGAAGCCTGTGCCTAACAGCGTAGCGGTTCGAGTCCGCTCCCGGGCACCAAATAGCACTTTCCCCCGAAAGGGGTGATTGGGGAACTGGAGAGGAGTCGGAGCGGTAACGCGTTTCGGCAAGGAATGCCGAGGTAAAATCGTAAGGCGGGAGAAAATTGAAGGAAACAGTTTTGCGCG
>JBILLY010000776.1:0-3076 GCA_044375835.1 Opitutaceae bacterium | reverse complement strand
TGGACGGCCTCAGCATCGTCGATCCCCGCCAGATCCAACACCTCATCGAACTCGTCGACCCCCTGCGCGACTACGGGTTCGACCAAGACACCTTCGAGGGAGCGTTCATCCCGTTCCGCATCGACAAAGACCTCGGCAACGGGAAGGTCCGCCTCAAGCGCGTCAAGGAGTCCATTGTCGAGTCGGAGGAGAAACTCTTCGGCCTGCCCGACATCCTCGACGAGGAGAACGGGCCCTACGCCGACCTGCTCGACCACATCACGCGCTGCCGCGTGAAGATGCTCAACGACCTCTTCAAATTCGAATCCAAGCTCGGCGTCGACGAGGTGGAGGACGAAATCCGCGAGGAGCAGAACAGCAATTTCATCCAGGGCCGGGCGGTGCACACCTTCGAGGAACTCACCTCGATTCTCGACTACATGCCCGCCGGCTACGACACCGACGAGGAGGCTCCGGCCAAGGACACCGAGGGCGCGGACGACGAAGACCTGCCCGAACTCGACGAAGAGGAAGAAGAGAAACTCAAAAACGACGAGTCGCTCAAGTGGGACGAGGACGAGGAGGGCGCGGAGGAGACCGACGCGGACGGCAAAAAGAAAGCCGCCAAATCGGACGACGACGAGGACGACGACGACGAGAAAGATGAGGACGACGAGGAGGACGAGGACTCCGACGAGGACGAAGACGAGAAGCCGAAGCGCAAATCGCGCGGCAAACGCTGACGCCGCCTCGCCCCGCCCCTTCGCCAATTGCGGCAGCCCTCGCCGGCTGCCGTTTTTTGCGCCCATCGGCGACGTTGCCTTTTCCGGACGCTTCACCCACCTGTCACGCCGCATGTCTCCCCGTGGTCGCATCGGTCTGATTGGCTTGGCGCTTGTGCTTGGGCATCTGTCCGCCGGCTGTGCCAGCCGCACCGGCGCCCTCGCCAATCCCACGCTCCCGCAAACCGCCTCGTCCGCCCAGCTGCGCCCCGGGGACAGCCTCACGATCGCCCTCCAGGGCGTGCCCGATCCCAGCACCAACAGCGTGCAGATCGACGAACAGGGCCTGATCAGCCTGCCCTTCGTCGGCACCCTCACCGCCGCCGGCGTCGGCACCGCGGAGCTTTCGCAACGCATCCGCGAAACCTACGTGGCGAAAAAAATCTACACGACCGTAGACGTCTCCGTCGCCGTCACCGAGCGCTACATCTACGTCGGCGGCGAGGTGCAGCGCCCCGGCCGCATCGTATGGACGCCCGACCTCACCGTCGCCAAGGCCATCCAGTCCGCCGGCGGGTTCACGCTCTACGCCAAAGAGACCGCCGTCAGCCTCGTGCGGGAGAAAAACGCCTATCCGATCGACGTGAAACTCGCGCAGCGCAACCCCGCCGAGGATCCCCGCCTCATGCCCGGCGACTCGCTGCAGGTTTCTCGCTCGCCGTTTTGAGCGATGGCGCCACCCCGGGCCCCATCCGCTGCGTTCGACGCCGCCGTTGTTCGCACCATGCCCAACCCCCGTTTGCCCACCGCCGCTGTCCGCGCGAGCGCCTCGGCACGCTTGCACTGGACCCGCCGTCGCTGAACGCTCCGCCGATGCACCTGCCCGTCGCCCTCCGCGTTCTTTGCTTGGCCACCGCGCTCTGCGGCGGACGGGCCGGGGCGCAGGTCGTGGTCAACGGCAGCTTCACCGCCACGGTCGACGCCAACGCCACCTCCAATGGCTGGACCTCGTCCGGAATCGACGGCTTGGGCGGTTGGCGGGCCGGTGCCGGTGCCTCGCCTGCCTACTTCATTCTCAACGCCGGCGGCGGCAGCGGCGACCCGACGATCCGGCAAACGCTCTCCGGCCTCGTCCCCGGCACCGCCTACACGCTGTCCGGCAGCTTCGCCAGCGTGCACAGTTCGTTCGGCAATCCCGCCGCGGCGTCCTTCGCCGTCGATGTCGACGGCGTCAATTTCGCGACGTTTCACCGCCCGGGCAGCGAACTCGTGTGGGGCACCTTTTCCGTCCCCGTGTCGGTGTCGAAGTCGTCGCTCGAGATCGCCTTCCGGGCCGAAATCAACGGCGACGACTCCTCCTTCGCGCTGACCGGCATCTCGTTCACCGCCGTGCCCGAACCGGCCGCCGTCCTCCTGCTCGGCGCCGGGCTCGTCGCCATCGGCGCGCTTTCGCGGCGCCGGATTTGGCGCGGTGTGCGCACGCCTCTGCCCCGCCGATGACCCGCGGCCGAGCCGCGCAGTGACCGCGGGAACCCGCTTGGCATTCTCCCCTTTTCGGGAGCGGCGCGCCGCCTCAACGCCGCAGCGCCAGGGCCATGTCCTTCGCGAAATACGTCAGGATCAGGTCCGCGCCCGCCCGCTTGATCGCGAGCAGCGATTCGTGGCGGCAGCGCTCCAAGTTGAGCCAGCCGAGTTTCGCCGCCGCGTGGATCTGCGCATATTCCCCGGAGATCTGGTAGGCCGCGACCGGCTTGCGCGTCGCCTCGCGCACGTCGCGGATGATGTCGAGGTAGAGTCCCGCCGGCTTGACCATCAAAATGTCCGCGCCCTCCGCATCGTCGTGCAGCACCTCGGTGACCGCTTCGCGCCGGTTGGCCGGGTTCATCTGGTAGGTCGCCTTGCTCAACAACCGCGTGCCCGCCGCCTGCGCGCTGCCCACCGCATCGCGAAACGGCCCGTAGTAGGCCGAGTTGTATTTCGCCGAATAAGCGAGAATGCCCGTGCCGGTGAAGCCCGCCGCATCCAGCCCGCGCCGCACCGCGCCGATGCGCCCATCCATCATGTCGCTCGGCGCCACCAGATCGACGCCCGCCTTGGCCTGCAGCACCGCCATGCGCGCCAGAATCTCCACCGTGCGGTCGTTCGCCACGTCGTCGCGCGCCTCGGTCAGCACGCCGTCGTGGCCGTGGCTTGTGTAGGGATCGAGCGCGACGTCGGTGATCACCGTCAACTCCGGCACCGCCTTCTTCACCGCCCGCACCGCGCGCAGCACGAGCGTGTCTTCGTTCAGCGCCTGCGTGCCCGTGTCGTCTTTCAAGCTCGGATCGAGCTTGGGAAAAAGCGCCACCGCCGGCACGCCCGCCTTCCAGATCGCG
>JBILLY010000775.1:0-3079 GCA_044375835.1 Opitutaceae bacterium | reverse complement strand
CTCGCCGAGCCCCGGCACGAACAGCTCCCACACGCCCGAGGCCCCGAGCGGGCGCATCGGGTGGCAACGGCCGTCCCAGTGGTTGAAGTTGCCGACGACCGAGACCCGGGCCGCCGACGGCGCCCAGACGGCGAACGACACGCCCGTCACTCCGCCGAGGTCGCGCACGTGCGCGCCGAGCTTTTCGTAGATGCGGTGCTCGTTGCCCTCGTTGAAAAGGTAGAGGTCCTGGTCGCCGAGCGTCGGCAGAAAACAATACGGGTCGAAAAACTGCCGCGACTCGCCGTTGGCGTAGGTCGCGCGCAGCTGGTAGCGGAAGACCGCGGGGCGCTTGGCGATGAACACCTCGAACACGCCGGCCGGATCGACGCGCGTCATCGCCGCGGCTTTCTGCCCGGCGGAGTCCAGATCGACGACGGCGCAGTCGATCGCATCGCGCAGGAAGGCCCGCACGACCACGCCCTTGCTCCGGCGGTGCGTGAGCGGATGCATGCCGAGCACGGAGTGCGGCGAGGCGTGTTTGGCTTCGAGCAGGGCGCTCAGGTCGGTCTTCGATAAAATCACGCGCGAAATCGGGTTGATTGGACCGACCCTGAAAGAGGACGCAGGCGGCGTCTAGCCGCGAATCTCCCCCGGCACCGCCCGCTGCACGCGCGCCGCCCCCGCTCAGCCGGTGTTTTTCAAGCCGCCGCTGATGCCGTTGATCGTCAGCTCCACCACGCGCCGCACCGCCTCGGCCTCGCCGGCCGGCAGGCCACCCGCGCGCAGCCGGCGCAGCATGTCGACCTGCAGGTAGTTCAGCGGGTCGATGTAGGGATTCCGCAGTTGCACCGAATTGAGCAGCACGGGATCGCGCGCGAGCAGTTGTTTCTGGCCCGTGATGGCGAGAATCGCGGCTTCGGTCCGGGCAAACTCCGCCTCGAGCACGCCGAAGATCCGCCGCCGGATGCCCGCGTCCTCGACCAACCCGGCGTAGAGCGCCGCGATGCCGAGGTCGGCTTTGCGCATCGTGAGCTGCGCGTTGTCGATCAGCGTCTGGAAAAACGGCCACTCCGCGTGCATCTCGCGCAGCAACCGCCGGCCGGACGGCCCGGCGGCCAGCACCGCCTCCAGCGCCGTGCCGAGACCGAACCAGCCGGGGAAATTGAAACGGCTCTGCATCCACGAAAACACCCACGGGATCGCGCGCAGGTCCTCGACGCTCTTGGTCGCGCGGCGAAACGTCGGGCGCGAGCCGAACTTCAGGTTGCTGATCTCGTCGATCGGCGTCGCCTGCTGCCAGAACACCAGGAACTCCGGGTCGCGGTGCACGAGCGCCTGATACGCCGCCAGCCCCGCCGCGCTCATCGTTTCCATCGCCTCGCGCCACTCGGCCGAGATCTGCGGCGCCCGCTCGGCCGCATGGATGCCGAGCAACACGCCGTAGGCCATCTGCTCGAGGATGCGGTGCGCCAGGTCCGGATCGTGGTAACGGGTCGAGAGCACTTCGCCCTGCTCGGTCACGCGGATGGCGCCGTCGCGCAGGCCGGCCGGCTGGGCGAGGATCGCCTTGGCCGCCGGACCGCCGCCGCGCGCGATGCTGCCGCCGCGACCGTGAAACAGCGTCAACCGCACGCCGCTCTCGCGCCCGAGCCGCGCCAGCGCGTCCTGCGCCTGGTAGAGCGCCCAGTTGGCGGTGAGATAGCCGCAGTCCTTGTTCGAGTCGGAGTAGCCCAGCATCACGTGCTGGTGCGCGGGCTTGGTCCGGCCCGGCAGCGCGAAATACGACCCGAGAATCTCGGGCGCGCGGTTGAGGTCGTCGAGCGTTTCGAACAACGGCGCCACCGGCAGCGCCGCGCCGCAAAGTTTCATCAGGAGCTCGACCTCGAGCAGGTCGGACACGCCGTCGGTCATGCTGATGATGTAGATGCCGAGCGCATCGGGGCCGAATTTCGCCGTCGCGCGCGCCGCGAGCAGCAGCGGGTCGAGGACGTTGCGCGTCGGCGCGGAGAAACGCCCGAGTTCCGGCCCCTGCCGGCGCTTCGCCGCGGCCAACGCGGCGAGCAGGCGGGATACTTTTTCCTCCTCCGGCAGCCGGTCGTAGCCGTCGACGCCGAGGATCTCGCCCACCGCCGCCGCGTGGTGGGCGGAGTGCTGGCGCAGGTCGAGCCGCGCCGTGTGCAGGCCGAACACCTCCAGCTGCTGGATCGCCGTGCGCAGCTCGCCGCCGCAGAGCAGCACGCCGCGGCCGGCCATCAGGCTGGCGCGGATCGTCTCGAAGGTCTCCGCGAGCGTCGCCCGGTCGAAACAGGCGCCGACCACGCTCTCCGCCGCGAGCACGGAGCCGTCGCGCACCTCGCTCACCGCCTGCGCGAGGCGTTCGCGCACGACGCCGAGCAGCAGCCGGTAGGGCTCGTGCGGGTAGCGTTTGCTCAGCTCCTCGAGGTGCTTCGAGAGGTGCAGGTTCTCGCGCAGGCCGCGCTTCAACGCCGGCACCACCGAGTCGCGCCGGTCGCTCACCGTGAGCGTGCGCGCCAACTCGCGCGCGGCGGAGCGCATCTTCCCGATCGCGAGCCGGCGATGCAGCAACAGCACCTCGGCGCTCACGTCGGCGGTGACGTTGGGATTGCCGTCGCGGTCGCCGCCCATCCACGTGCCGAAGGTCAGCCAGCGCGTCGGCGCCTTCACGCCGGGATAGTGCCGGGCGAGCGCCTGCTCGAGGTCGGCCTGCAACTGGGGCGCCGTCTCGAACAGCGTCGTGTCGAAATACCAGAGCCCCGTGCGCGCCTCGTCGGCGACTTCCGGCCGCGCCACGCGGCTGCGGTCCGTCAGCCACAGCGACGCGATCTCGCGGTCGACGCACTCGCGATCCAGGACCGCCGGGTTTCGCGCCAGTTCGGGATGCGCCCGCTCGCGCAGGAGTTCGCCGAGCCGGCGCAGTTTGGTGAGCAGCGTGCGGCGCTTCGACTCCGTGGGGTGCGCCGTGAACACGAGTTCGAGGTGCAACTTGTCCAACAACACCTGCAGCGCGGCCGGCGTCACGGCCTCGGCCTTCAACGCCGCGATCGCGGCCTCGATCGTCTCGCGCATCGGCGCCGCG
>JBILLY010000774.1:0-3082 GCA_044375835.1 Opitutaceae bacterium | reverse complement strand
CCGCGGCTACGGCCGCATGGAGTGGAGCGTGCTCGACTGGAACGAACCCGCCATCGCCTTCTACGAATCTCTCGGCGCCGTCCGGAAACGCGAGTGGCAGATCTGCCGCCTCACCGGGCCGGCCCTCGCGCGCTGCGCGTCGGCGGCGCCCGGTGCACCGGCCGCGTAGTCCGTGCGCGGCAACCGCCCGCGCCGCTCCGCAACCGCCGCACGTTTTTTGTTTTGCCGCGCGAATCGGAATCGGGCGCTTTCGTCGCCCATGCCTCCCACCCCGCCGCCCAACGACGCCCTCGCCGAATTGGCCGAGGTCCTCGGCGAAGACAACGTGCGGACGCTCGTGCGCACCTTCCTCCGCGATTTTCCCAACCAGATCCGCGAACTGGCCGGCGCCGACCGCCGCAATGCCCACCGCATCGCGCACAGCATGAAGAGCAACTCGCGCCTCATGGGCGCGCTCGAACTCTCCCAACGCATGCTCGGCCTCGAGGAACGCCTCACCCCGCCCGAGGGCCCCGGCGTCAACGCCGACGACCTCGCCGCCATCAACGCCGGTTTCGACGCCATCGCCCGCCCGCTCCGCGCCTTCGTCGGCGACTGATTCCCGCCCCCCGGGGCTTCCCGACGTTTTGCCCAACGTCACTTGCCGCGGGTTTTTGGCCGGCCCGGCGCTCGTCGCCGCCCGCGCGGAAAAGTCCGACGCAAAACCACCACCCGCGCGGAACCCCGCGCCGCCGCGGCAAACGCACGCTCCGCGTGCCGCCGCCGATTTCCTCCCCGCGCCCCCCGACGCCTCAGGGCTCCACCAGCCCCGCCTGGATGCACCAGCGGGTGAGACTCGCGACTTCGCGCACGCCGACCTTTTCCATGATGTTGGCGCGGTGCTTTTCCACCGTGCGCACGCTGAGATTGAGCTGCGAAGCGATCTCCTTGGACATCTGGCCCGCCGCCACGAGCTTCGCGATCTCCTGTTCGCGCTCCGTGAGCGGCACCGGCAACGGCGGCCGCGACACCGCGAATCCCGGCGAGGTGCCGCCCTTGGCCCGCACCCGGCTCGCGAAAAACATCCCGCCGCTGCGCACCGTCTCGACCGCGCTCAGCACGTATTCGATCGGCTCCGTCTTGTCCACGTAGCCGTTCACCCCCAGGAGCATCAGGTCGGCCGGCAGCCGCTCGCTCGGGTGCGCCGTGATCACGAGAATCTTCATCTCCGGCACCGCTCGCCGCAATTCGCGCGCGATCTCGATGCCGTTCAAATCCGGCAGCATCAGGTCCACCACCAGCATGTCCGGCTTCTCGCGCAGACAGAATTCCAGACCCGGCTTGCCGAGGCCGAACTCCCCGACGACCTGCAGGTCTTTCACCTTGCCCAACGTCAGCAGGATCAACTGACGAAACATCGTTTCGTCTTCGATTAGGACGGCGCGGAGTTTTCGCATGAAGGACGGCGGCAACGGGTAAGCGTTATTGCTTGAACCGCAGCGAAACAATTACGGATTCGTCGTCGCCCGCTGCGTGGTAGCACGGACCGTGTGACAACCCCTCCCTCCGAACTCAAGCCAACTTTGCACTTCCACCCTCCGGCCGCCGCCCCGCACCCTTTCCGTCAGCCCGTCCGCACCTGACCATGTCCACTCCCGCGTCCTCTCCCGCCGAGCGCTCCGAGACCGCCCACGTCCTCGTGGTCGAAGACTCGTCGGTGTTCCGCGAGATGCAGGGCCTCCTGCTCCGCCAGGCCGGCTACGAGGTCGCCCTCCACGAGAATCCCCAGGCCGCGCTGGAAGAAGCCCGCCGCCGCCGCTTCGACCTCGTCATCATCGACTACGAGCTCCCTGAGATGAACGGCCAGCAGTTCATGCTCGCGCTCCGCGAAACCCAGCCGGGCATCGCCGCCATCTTCGTTTCGGGCTCCCTCACCCTGCAGCTCGCCATCCAGCTCACCAGCCAGGGCGTCGCCGGCATCTTCAACAAACCCGCCAACCCCAAGTCCCTGCTCGAAAAGGTCACCGAGACCCTCGCCCGGCACTCCGCCCGCGACCCCGGCGCCCGCGCCGGCAACAACAACGCCTCGTTGCCCACCTCGCGCCGCGGCCAGGCCGCCGGTGCCGCCGCGGCCGAACCGTCCGCCGACCGCGTCGCCTACACCCCGCGCTTCATCACCGGCGCCTCCGTCACCTTCCGCGAATTCAGCCACCGTCTCTGGAAGGTCCGCGACTTCCGCGCCGTCCTCCTCCTCCACGGCGAACCCGGCTCGCCCTTCGAACTCTTCGCCCGCGAGATCGCCGAGCACTCCGTGTTCCGCGACGGCCCCGTCATGCTCGCCGACGCCGCCGAATTCACGCCGCCCCGCCTCATCGAGGTCCTCGCCCCGTCGATTCTCTCCCACGATGCGGGCACGCTCATCGTCGACGGCGTCGAGACGTTCACCGAGGAACAGCAGACCACCCTCGAGAACCTCATCACCGGCCGCGATGTCTTTCTGCCCTTCGCCCGCCGCTTCCGTCTGGTCCTCTCGGCCACGCATCGCCTCTCCGAACGCGTCGATGCCGGCGCCTTCGGCGAGACACTCTACTACAAGATCTCCTCCCTCACCCTCGCCGTGCCCAGCCTCCGCGAGATGCGCGAGGATATCCTGACCAACGCCGAGCGCCTCCTCGCCCTCAAACCCGGCCCCGACGGCCAACCGCCCGCGCTCGCGCCCGACGCCGCCGCCTGGCTCCAGCAGCACGAGTGGCCCGGCAACTACGAGGAATTCGCCCGCGTGCTCCTGCACGCCGCCGAAGCCGCCGAGGGCGGCACCGTGACGCGCGCCGCCCTCCTTGCCAGTCACCGCCTCGATCAGGCCGCCCCGGTCGCCCCCGCCCCGCGCCGCGTCGCCCCGCCCCGCCGCCTCACCCCGGCCGCCGCCGCGGAATCCGCCCCCGCGGCTCCGCCGCCGCCCGCCCCCGCCCCGGCGCCCACCGGAAGCGCCATCGTCCGCGCTCCGGTCGCCGCCCCGCCGCCGCCGGTCGCCGCCGCCCCCCCAGCCCCCCCCCCCCCCCCCCCCCCCCCCGCGCCGGCCGGCCACCAGCCCGCGCCCGCCACA
>JBILLY010000773.1:0-3083 GCA_044375835.1 Opitutaceae bacterium | reverse complement strand
TGCCCGGCGGCTTGCGGTGCTTGGTCGCCTGCTCGTAGGCGTAGGCGAGCTTGATGAGCTCGGCGTCGCTGTAGGGCAGGCCGAGGAAGGCGAGGCCGGCGGGAGTGCCGTCGACGGTGAAGCCCATCGGCACCGTGATCGTCGGCGTGTAGATGAGAAACGTGTTCAGCGACACGACGCCGCCGTTGCTCTTGTAGGGCGGGGTGGTGGCTTCCGCGATGAGCGTGGGCTGGTGTTCGACGGCCTTGTAGGCGAGGGCGGTGACTTTGGCGTCGGCCATGACCTTGGCCATGTTCTGCAGCAGTTGCTCGCGGGCGCGGATGCCTTCGAGGATGCGCGCCGGATCGGCTTGGCGGGCGCCGCCGGAGCGGCCGCTGCCGCCGGAGTAACCCACGCCCGACGCGGCGGCGCTTTCGGGATGCGCGGCGCGATAGTTGGCGACGGTGGTCTTGAAGCTGGTCGCCATCGCGGGATGCGCGTCGATGTCGGCTTGGTTCTTGAATTGGGAGTTGGGATTGCGGGACAGGTAAACACGGAGCGCCTCGGCGGTGAGGGCCGGATCGCCGCCGCGTTTCGCCTGCAGGGCGACGCGATCGGGGATGGTGACATCGACGAGCGTGGCGCCGGCGGCCTGGAGGTCCGCGAGGGCTTTCTGGAAGAGGACGTCGACTTTCTTGAAGTCCTCGGAGTCGGGGCGGGAACCGCTGCCGATGGCCTCGCGGATGACGCCGATGCGCGCGCCCTTGAGGGCGTTTTTGTCGAGGGAGGAGGTGTAGGTCTTGGGCGTGTGCTGGACGCCGAAGGCGGTGATCGGGTCCTCGGGGTCGTAGCCGACCATGATGTCCATGAGCTTCGCGAGATCGGTGACGGTGCGCGTCATCGGGCCCATCTGCGCGGTGGGGACGGGGTGACCGTCCCACATGCCGGTGCGGCTGATGAGGCCGGGCGTGGCGCGCATGCCGGCGAGGGCGCCCCAGGCGGCGGGGCGCTTGAGCGAGGAGCTGGTTTCCTCGCCGAGGGAGAGGATGCCGAAGTTGGCGGCGAGCGCGCCGCCGGCGCCGCCGGAGGAGCCGCCGACGGTGCGGTCGAGGGCGTAGGGGTTGCGCGAGTTGCCGGTGAGGGCGCTGTAGGTGTCGCCGCCGGCGAATTCGCTGAGCGTGGTCTTCGCCAAGATGATGGCGCCGGCGGCGCGGAGCTTGGCGACGACGAAGGAATCGAGCGGCGTGACGTAGTCTTTGAAGACGACGGTGCCCTGCGTCGTGGCCATGCCGGCGACGTCGATCTCGTCCTTCACGAGGACGGGGATGCCGTGCATGGGGCCGACGAGTTTGCCGGTCTTGGCGAACTCGGCGTCGAGTTTGTCCGCGTCGGCGAGGGCGGCGGGATTGACGGAGACGATGCAGCGGATGGCGGGGCCCTTGAGGTCGTAGGCGGCGATGCGATCGAGGTAGGCCTGGGTGAGCTGGCGCGCGGTGAAGCGCTTGGCTTTGAAGGCGGCGTGGGCGTCGGCGACGGTAAGCTCGAGCACGTCGAGGGCGGGCGCGGCGGGCAGGTTGGACGCGGTGAAGGTGGCGACGGCGGCGGCACACGCGAGCGTGGCGGCGGTGCGCCGGAAGGCGCGGGAGGGGAGGGAGGCGGTAAGCATAGCGAAAGGGTGGCGGGTGAAACTCAGCGGGTGGCGGCGGCGAGCGCGGCGGGGCGCGGCTGGTAGTCGAACTTTTCGCCGGGGAGCGGCGGCGTGGTGGGCGGGAGTTTGTGAACCTTGGCGAGCTGCTCGAAGGCGTAGGCGAGGGCGAAGAGCGTGGGCTCGCTGTAGGGGCGGCCGAGGATCTCGAGTGCGATGGGGCCGTTTTCCTTGGCGGTGTAGCCGGCGGGCACGAGCACGGCGGGCAGGCCGGTGACGGAGCTGAACGGGTTGTCCTTCTCGCGGTTGTTCTCGGAGATGTGCGGCTCGGGCGGGAGCGATTTGAACGGATAGACGAGCGCATCGAGCCGATAGCGGTCCATGAGCGCGAGGGCGGCGTCGCGGAGCGTCTCCTGCGTGTCGCGGCGCGCGAGGTAGTCGGCGTGGTGCATGAGGGAGCTGAACTCGCGGTAGCCCTTCACGATGCTCGGCTTCACGAGGTCGCCGCCCTTGGCGAGGAGCTCGTCCATGTTGCGGATCGGCGCCTGCGGGCCGAGGCGGCGGAAGTAGAGGTCGTAGGAGAACTGGGCCTCGTAGTAGTTGGTGCGGGTGTCGGCGAGGAGCGTGAAGAGATCGAGGCCGGTGCTGACCGGCTCGATGATCACGGCGCCGGCGGCCTTCATGTCGGCGATGGCTTTCTCGACGAGGGCGACGCCCTCGGCGTGGGCGGGGCCCTTGCGGAAGAGATCGCGGAAGACGCCGATGCGGGCGCCGCGGAGCGCGTCCCTTTTGAGGAAGGTGGTGTAGGAGGCGGCGGGTGTGCGGCCGGGGGAGCCGATGGTGAGGAGATCCTCGGCGTCGAAGCCCGCGACGACGTCGGTGACGACGGCGACATCGTAGACGGAGCGGGCCATCGGACCGCAGCGCTCCTGGGTAAACGACGTCATGGTCTGGCCGGTGCGCGGGATGAGGCCGCGCGTGGGGGCGAGGCCGACGAGGGAGTTGTTCGACGTGGGATTGCGGATGGAGACGCCGGTCTCGCTGCCGAGGCCGACGTGGGCGAAGCCGGCGGCGAGCGCGGCGCCGGTGCCGCCGCTGGAGCCGCCGGGCGTGAGCTCGAGGTTGTAGGGATTGAGCGTGCGGCCGAGGACGGTGCTCTGGTCGCCCTTCTTCGGGGTGCCGAACCAGTCGCTCATGTTGACCTTGGCGAGGATGATGGCGCCGGCGTCGCGGAGCCGTTTCACGACGGTGGCGTCGTGGAGCGGCTGGGAGTTCTTCATCGGCAGGAAGCCGCAGGAAGTCGGCAGGTCCTTGGTGTCAAAGAGATCCTTGAGCACGACGGGCACGCCGTGGAGGGGGGAGCGCGGGCCCTTGGTTTTGCGCTCGGCGTCGAGGGCGCGGGCGACCTCGAGCGCCTGCGGGTTGAGCGCGATGACGGAGTTGATCTTCGGTCCGGCCT
>JBILLY010000772.1:0-3085 GCA_044375835.1 Opitutaceae bacterium | reverse complement strand
GACGCCGGCACCGATACCTTCGACCGCGACTTCGCCCTCAGCATGGTCGCCAACGAGCAGGAAGCCCTCTCCGAGATCGAGGCCGCGATCAAACGCATCCACGCCGGCACCTACGGCATCTGCGAAATCACCCAGGAGCCGATCGCCAAGGAACGCCTCCTCGCCGTCCCCTTCACCCGTTATTCCGCCCAGGCCCAGAAAGACCTCGAGCGCAACCGCCACCGCTCCCGCACCCAAGCCGGCCTCTTCGGCGAAATGGGCGAAGAGGGCGGCGGCAAGATGATGGACGACGACGGCGGCGGCGACGAGTAAGCCGCGCCTCCTTGGAGCACTCCATGTCGGCGCGACGCAGGCAGCGACCAAGCGATCCGGCGCGGCGCGTGCGGCGCGCTTCGCCGCCTTCGCTTGGGCGTCACCCCGGGCCCGCCCCCTCGCGGGTTTGACCACCGTCCCGGCGATGCCCGATCAACCCGCCGATCCCGCACCGTCCGCACCTCCTCCGGAGAGTGCGCGCCTTCCCGGCGAGCCGCGCGACAGCCTTCCGCCCGTCTCCGTTGCCGCGCCGCCGTCGCGACCGTTGGCCGTGCGCATCTCCGCCTACCGCCGTCTGCTGCTGCTCGCGCTCACCGTTTTCCTCGTCGATCAGGCGACCAAGCTTCTCATCGTCCGCCACGTCCCGTTCAACCCGCTGCACAGCCACGGCGTCGGCGCCGACCACGAGATCATCCGCGGGTTCTTCTACATCATCCACGTCGGCAACACCGGCGCCGCCTGGAGCATGTTCGCCGGCCAGGGCGTGCTGCTCGCCGCGCTCGCCGCGTCGACCCTCGTCGCGATTTTTTTCTTCCGCCACGCGCTCGGCCTGCGCGACCGGTTCACCCAGTTTTGCTTCGGCCTGCTCTGCGGCGGCATCGCCGGCAACTTCGTCGACCGTCTCGTCTACGGCCACGTCGTCGATTTCATCGACCTGCATTTCGGCAGCTACATCTACCCCACCTTCAACGTCGCCGACTCCGGCATCTGCGTCGGCGTGCTCCTCTACCTCTGGCAATCCCTCCGCACGCCCGAGCCCGGGGGGCGCCCCTAAGTAGCAAGTTCCAAGGTCCCAAGTGACAAGGCCCGGCGTTCGCCCCGTCACTTGCTACTTGGTCACTTGATCCTTGCTACTTGCCGCGCGCCGCCGGCGCGCGGCTATTCCACATTCGCGATCTGCTCCCGCACGCGCTCCAGCTCGTTCTTCAATTCGATGACGGCGCGCGCGATCGTCAGGTCGTTCGCCTTGCTGCCGATGGTGTTCACCTCGCGCCCGATTTCCTGCAGCAGAAACTCCGCCTTCCGCCCGATCTCGCCGTCCGACCGCAGCAACGCCGCGAACTGCTCGAAATGACTCCTCAGCCGCGTGATCTCCTCCGTCACGTCGCACCGGTCGGCAAACAGCGCGATCTCCCGCAGCACCCGCTCGTCGTCGAGGTCGAGTTCCAGCCCGGCGTCGCGCAACCGCTTCATCAGTTGCTCGCGGTAGTGGGCCGGCACCTGCGGCGCGCGCGCCGCAACCGATTCCACCAGCCGATGCATCACCTCGCTGCGCCGGATGAAGTCGACCAGCAGCGCCTCGCCTTCCTTCGCCCGCATCGCGGCGAAGCTCCGCAACGCCTCCGTCAGCGTCGCCGTCACGCTTGCTTGCGCCGCCTCCGCCGTCGGCCGCGCCCCGCTGCGCCGCTGCGCGCTCGCGATCTGCCAGAGCAGTTCCGCCGTCGGCTTGAACTCCACGTTCTCCTTCGCGGCAAAAGCCTGCAGCCGGTCGAGCGCGTCCGCCGCCGCCGCCTCGTCCCACGCGGCCTCGCCCGCGCCCTTGTCGCCGGTCAGCTCGAGATCGACGTGCACTTTGCCGCGCGTGGCGAATTTGCGCACGAGCTCGCCGATGGCGGGCTCGAGGCTCTCCCACTCGTCCGGCGCCGCGATCGTGAGGTCGAGGGTCTTCCGGTTCACCGAGCTCACCTGCACCGTGAGCGAAAACCCCTCGAGCGCCGCCGTCGCGCGGCCGTAGCCGGTCATGCTTTTCATGGGGGAAACTCCAATGGCCAAAGCGCCAAAGGCCAAAGGAAATCCCGCCGGACCCGCTTATTCCAGTTTCTTGATGATCGCCGTGAAAATCAGCTTCAGCTCGTGCGCTTCGCCCCAAAGGGCCTGCCGCCGCGAGTCATCCGAGGCCGCGTCGAGCAGGCGCAGCCACAGTTGGCACTCCTTCGCTTCCTTGCGGCATATCCGGAATCTCATGACGCGGTCCTTCGGGCCCAGCGCCTCGTTCGCTTCGATGCAGTTGGCCGCCACGGAACCCGAAGCCCGGACCAGCTGTTTCACATCCTCGATGGTCGAGATGGTCCGCGGGATCTCCCGCACGAAGCGCCGCACCTCCGCCGCAAACACCGCCGTGCGCTCCTCCAAATCGCGTGGCTTCCCATCCATCGTCTTCGGCTGCCGCCTTTGGCGTTTGGGATTTGGCTCTTTGGCCTTTTTCCACCGTGCCCTACAATTTCACATTCAGCATCTTCGCCACCTGCTGCACATCCTTGTCCCCGCGCCCGCTCAGGTTGACGACCACGATCTTGTCCTTCGCCAGCACCTTCGCGCGCTTGATGCCCTCGACCACCGCGTGCGTCGACTCCAGCGCCGGGATGATTCCCTCCAGCCGCGACAGCAGCTGGAACGTCTCCATCACCTCGTCGTCCGTCGCGTAGGCGAAATTGATCCGCCCGCGGTCGCGGTAAAACGCGTGCTCCGGCCCCACCGCCGCGTAGTCGAGCCCCGCGCTCACCGAGTGCGTCAGCTCGATCTGGCCGTCTTCGTTCTGCAGGAGAAACGTCTTGCAGCCCTGCAGCACGCCGAGCCGCCCGCCCGCAAACCGCGCCGCGTGCTCGCCGCGCACGATGCCGCGCCCGCCCGCTTCGACGCCCGTCATGCGCACGCCCGCGTCCTCCAGAAACTCGAAGAACAGCCCGATCGCATTGCTGCCGCCGCCCACGCAGGCCACGAGTTCGTCCGGCAGCCGCCCTTCGCGCGCCAGAATCTGCTCCTTCGCCTCCTG
>JBILLY010000770.1:0-3089 GCA_044375835.1 Opitutaceae bacterium | reverse complement strand
ACGTGATCGACGTGCAGATCATGCGGCTGCGGCGGAAAGTGGACGGCGACGCGCAGGAGCGGTTGATCCAGACCTTGCGCGGCGTGGGCTACCGCATCGGAGGGAAGGCCGAGTGAGCGTCTGGCGGCGCCGCTGGGCGGACTGGTGGGAGCGGCGTTCGATCCGCCAGCGGTTGGCGCTCTGGTATGCGGCGGGCAGCGCGCTGCTGGTGTCGGGTTTCGCGCTGACGCTCTATTTGTATGTGGCGTTGTGGATCGCGCGGCCGCTCGACGCGCAGTTGCGCGAGGATCTGAAGATCGTGGAGGCGCGGCTGTCGATCGAGCCCGACGGGACGCTGCGGTGGGACGGGCAGACCTTCGGGGAACCGGCGCCGTGGATGACGGAGCACCCGTGGTTCGAGGTGTGGGACGAGGAGAGCCGGCTGGTGCGGCGGGTGTGGCCGTTTTCGGAGAACCGGACGGTGGCGCTGCCGGGGCCGCCGAACCGGGCGCTGGGGACGGGGACGATCAGCGTGTTTTACGTGGCGCCGGATCTGCGGTTGCGGGCGCTCAGCGTGCTCCACCGCGTGCCGGGGCGCGAGCAGCCGTGGATGCTGCGCCTGATGCGGGTGCACCAGCCGCACGCGGATGCGCTCGGGGCGCTGCGGGTGATCATCATCGTGGCGCTGCCCGTGGTGGTGGCGCTGCTGGTGGCGGGCGGCTACAGTTTCACCAAGCGTTGGCTGCTGCCGTTGGAGAGCATGACGCACCAAGCGAACCGGATCACGGCGGCGGATCTGAGCCGGCGGCTGCCGGTGGCGAATCCGCACGACGAACTGGGTCAGCTGGCGGGGGTGTTCAACGTGACGCTGGATCGGCTGCAGGAGTCCTTCGAGGCGCTGGACCGGTTTGTGGCGGATGCGTCGCACGAACTGCGCACGCCGCTGACGACGTTGCGCAGCGTGGGCGAGGTGGGGTTGCGGCGGGGGCGCACGGAGGACGAATATCGGGAGATCATCGGCTCGATGCTGGAGGAGGCGCAGCGGCTGCAGTTGCTGATCCAGCGGCTGCTCGAATTGGCGGGCGCGGAGGGCGGGGCGCAGGCGGTGCAGCGCCGCCGTCTGGACGTCGGCGAGTTTGTGGCGAACTGCGCGAACGAGCTCGGCATTTTGGCCGAATACAAACGGCAGCGCGTGCTCGTGCAGGCGCAGGAAGCGATGCTGGACACGGACCCGGTGCTGCTGCGGCAGGCGCTGCAGAACCTGCTCGACAACGCGATCAAGTATTCGCCGGACGCGGCGACAATCCGGGTGGACGTGCGCACCGTCGGGGAAACGGTGGAAATCCGCGTGGCGGACGAAGGACCGGGCATCGGTGAGGAGAGCCGGGGACGGTTGATGCAGCGGTTTTACCGACCGGACCGCGGGCGCGGGCGCAGCAGCGGCGGCTTCGGCCTGGGCCTTTCGATCACCAAGGCTTACATGCGGGTGCTCGGCGGCGAGTTGAAGTATGCACCGGGCAGTGCGGGCGGGAGCGAGTTCACGCTGGTGTTGCCGCGGGTCTGAACCACCGCGGCGGGAATGACGCGGTCGGCCGGGGCGAGCCGGGCCCGCGGCGGCGGATGGCGGTTGGCGCGGTGGGCGGGATGGACGGCATCCGGGGCGCAACACCCGCGCACCGCGTTTTGGCACGGTGCGCGGGGTCCAGCGCCCTCAGCGCCACTAGGGCGCTTTGGCAAATTCATGCTGCACCGGGGTGGCTCGCAGCGGGTAAGGGTGATCGGAATCGTGGAAAGGGCAGCGGGCGCCGCAAACGCAAGCGGCTGACATGTCTGTCAGCTTTTGGTTGGGCGGGTGCGGCGCGGATCGGTCGGACGGCGCGGCGGGAGTGCGGGCGGACGAACTAGCGGGGCCACGGGGCGCCGGGCGGTCCGAAGCGGGTGCCGGGCGGGAAGTGCAGGCCGAAGTGCTCGGCGAGGACGGCGAGAATCTCGTCGGGATGGACGAACGTGCGGCGCTCGACGCGGCCGTCGGCGTGGCGGAGGTTGAAATCGGAATTGAGGATCGTGTAGCGGCGGTCGGCGCAGACGCGGGAGGCGCGAAGGTTTTTCAAAAACGCGGACTCCGGATGGGCGCAGGTGAACCAGTTGCCCATATCGACGTCGATGGGCGGGATGGGATCGGGGGCGAAGAGGTAGACATCGCCCCAGGTGTCGCCGAGGAGCGCCTGGTGCACGATGAGGCGGTCGCGGAGCACGAGCCGGCGCGGCTCGAGGCAGCCGGACTGCGGGACGTCGAACGCGAAGCGCAGCGGGCGGTAGAGCGACATGCTGCCGAAACCGACGTCGGCGAGGTGCGGGCCGGCATCGGGCGTTTCGACGCGCAGCAGCAGGTGGGTGAGCGCGGTGGGTTGGTCGGGCGGGAGTTGCCAGCGGACGCGGCCGAGGTAGGGCGTGACGGTGAACCCAAGGGCGCGGAGGACGGCGGCGAAGAGGGTGTTCTGCTCGAAGCAGTAGCCGCCGCGGCGGCCGAGGACGAGTTTGCGCTCGATCGAGGGCAGGTCGACGGCGATGCGCCGGCCGAGCTGGATGTCGAGATTCTCGAACGGGATCGTCGACGCGTGGCAGGCGTGGATCGCGGCGAGGACGGCGGAGTCGGGCGTGCGGGGGCCGGTGTAGCCGATGCGGGCGAAGTAGGCGTCGAGGTCGGGCGACGGGGCGGCGGACATGCGGGCGAGCGTGCGCGGCGGCGGCGGCGAGGCAAGGAGCGGAGCGGGTTTGCAACGGCGGCGCGCGCGGGCACGGTGCCGGCACCATGCTGGCGATCCGAATCCACGAAACCGGCGGGGCCGACAAGCTCCGCGCCGACGAAATCCCCGTGCCCGCGCCGCGGGCGGGTGAAGTGCGCTTCCGCGTGGAGGCGGCGGGCGTGAACTTCATCGACACGTATCACCGCAGCGGGCTCTACAAGGTGGAGTTGCCGCACACGGTCGGGCAGGAAGCGGCGGGCACGATCACGGCGGTCGGCGAGGGCGTGGCGGGCTGGGCGGTCGGGGACCGGGTGGGCTCGGCGCAGGCGATCGGCGCGTATGCGCAGGAGGCGTTGGCGCCGG
>JBILLY010000769.1:0-3093 GCA_044375835.1 Opitutaceae bacterium | reverse complement strand
CCGAAAATCGCCGCGCTGCCTCGCACCCGCCCTCCGGCGCTCGCCCCCAAGCCGCCCCGGTCCCCACCTTCACACGTTCCCACCTTCGCACTTTCGCACGCCTTACCTCCCCATGCCGCCGGTTCGCTCCCTCCTCCGCCTTCTCCCGTTCGGCCTCCTCGCCTGCCTCGCCTTCGTCGCCGTCCGCGCCCAGGACCCCGGCCAGGTCGACGCCGCGGCCGCCGCCGCCTCCGCCCACCTCAAGCCCGACCGCATCGTCCCCTACAAGACCGTCGGCGACACCACCCTCACCGTCAGCATTTTCAATCCCCCCGACCACCGTCCCGACCGCCCCGTCGCCGGCATCGTCTTCTTCCACGGCGGCGGCTTCAACATCGGCGCCCCCGCCAACTTCTACGCCCAGGCCAGCTATCTCGCCCGCCGCGGCCTCGTCGCCATCTGCGTCGAATACCGCATCCGCTCCCGCCACCGCACCACCCAGCGCGAAGCCATCCAGGACGCCTTCTCCGCCATGCGCTGGGTGCGCCGCCACGTCGCCGACCTCGGCATCGATCCGAAACGCCTCGCCGTCTCCGGCGGCTCCGCCGGCGGCTTCCTCGCCGGCGCCGTCACGACCCTGAGCGGCCTCGACGAACCCGGCGAGGACACCTCCGTCTCCCCGCGCCCCGACGCCCTCGTCCTCTTCAACTCCTACCTCGACCGCGGCCCCGAGAGTCGCGGCTTCGCCAAAGTCCAGGAAACCATGGGCGAGAAGTGGCGCACCATTTCCCCGCTGCACAACCTCTACCGCGGCTTCCCGCCCACTGTCCACTTCCTCGGCCGCGCCGACAAAAACATCCCCGTCGCCAGCGCGGAAAAAATGAAAACCGAGATCGAGAAAATCGGCGGCCGCTGCGACCTCCACCTCTACGACGGCCAGGAGCACGGCTTCTTCAACTACGGCCGCGGCGACAACACCCACTTCCGTCTCACCCTCCTCGAGACCGACCGCTTCCTCGTCTCCCTCGGCTTCCTACGCGGCGCCCCGAATCCCGCCGACCCCATCTTCAAGTAAACATAGCCCTCCGCGTTCGCCCCACCGCGCCCGCCTCGCCCACGACTTCCCTGTCACCCCCTCCGCTCCCATCCGTCTTCGCACCGACCGTTTCCCGCCTTCCCAATTTCCCACTTTCCCGATTTCCCGATTTTCCGCCTCCCATGTCCCGCCGCTTCCCCCGCACCCTTTCTCTCCTTCTCTCCGTCGCCACCGCCGCCGCGGTCGCCGTCCCGGCCCGCGCCGCCGACTCCGTCCCCGCCGACCTCGCGCTCACCCGCTTCTCCGGCCCCGACGTCACCCCGTGCGTCGCCTGCCTCGCCGTCTCCGCCTCCGGTGAAGTCTACGCCGGCGTCGATCTCAACGGCTCCCTCGGCAAGGGCCCCGGCAAGGGCCGCATCGTCCGCCTCGTCGACACCGACAAAGACGGCGTCGCCGATTCGCACACGCTCTTCGCCTCCATCGACAACCCCCGCGGCCTCATCGCCGTCGGCACGCAGGTCTTCGTCCTCCACACCGCCCACGGCCCCGACGGCAAAGCCACCGGCATGGACCTCGTCGTCCTCGACGACGCCAACCGCGACGGCCTCGCCGACGGCCCAGCCCGCGTCCTCGTCCGCGGCATCTGCGTCGCCAAGGCCATCAACGACCGCGGCACCGACCACAGCACCAACGGCATCCGCATGGGCATCGACGGTTGGATCTACGTCGCCGTCGGCGATTTCGGCTTCGTCGACGCCACCGGCACCGACGGCGTGAAAGCCACCCTCTTCGGCGGCGGCGTCGCCCGCGTCCGCCCCGACGGCACCGAACTCGAGGTCTACGCCACCGGCACCCGCAACGACTACGACGTCGCCATCGACCCCTTCCTCAACCTCTTCTCCCGCGGCAACACCAACGACGGCGGCGGCTGGAACATCCGCTTCCTCCACCTCGTCCAGACCGGCGACTACGGCTACCCGCGCCTCTTCCGGAATTTCGCCACCGAGATTCTCCCCGCCCTCGAAGACCTCGGCGGCGGCTCCGGCGTCGGCGCGTTTTTCCTCTCCGAGCCCACCTGGCCCGCCCGCTACAACGACCAGCCGCTCATGGCCGACTGGGGCCGCAAAGCCATCTACCTCCACCGCCTCACCCCCGACGGCCCGTCCTTCACCCAGAAGGTCGAGGAGTTCGCGCAGATCTCCCAGGTCACCGATCTCGACGTCGACCCCTCCGGCCAGATGTTCGTCGGCGCCTGGGACGGCGCCGGCTACAAGGGCGACCCCGGCAAGGGCTACGTCGCCCGCATCGTCCCCAAAAACTGGACACACCAAGCCGCGCCCGATTTCGCCGCCGCCTCCGCCGCCGACCTCGTCGCCCTCCACCGCAGCCCCAGCGCGACGACCCGCTTCTACGCCCAGCGCGCCCTCCTCGCCCGCCCCGCCGCCGCGCTCGCCGACGCCAAACCCGGCCTGACCGCCCTTGTGCGCGATACCGCCCTCGCCCCCGCCGCCCGCGTCGCCGCCCTCTTCACGCTCGCCCAGCTCGACCCGGATCCGCGCACCGTCCTCGCCTTCGCCGGCGACGACACCGTCCGCGAATTCGCCCTCCGCGCCGCCGCCGACCGCCTGCCGCGCCTGAAATCCACCGCGCTCCCGCTCGAGCCTTTCACCGCCGCGCTCCAGTCCGGCACCGCGCGCCAAAAAGCCGCCGCCGTCGTCGCCCTCGGCCGCCTCGGCCGCCCCGAGGCCGCCGCCGCCCTCCTCCGCGTCCCCTTCACCAAACCCGACGACCGCGCCGACAGCGCCTTCACCCAGAAAGACACGCTCAAGGGCAACCGCGCCTCCACCGCCACCCTGCCCGTCCGCGCCGGCGACGAGCTCCGCTTCCACCTCACCGCCACCGAGTCGGCCGAAGCTCCCGCCCAGGTCGCCCTCACCGACGCCGCCTTCACCCTCGCCAACGGCGAAAAGGTCAGCCTCGCCGTGCTCAAGCCCACCTCCGGCCGCGCCGCACCCGCCGCCGCGCCCGCTCCGGCCGCCGCCGACGACGCCGCGAAAGCCGGCAAAAAGGGCAAGAAA
>JBILLY010000931.1:0-2549 GCA_044375835.1 Opitutaceae bacterium | reverse complement strand
GAGGGCGGAGTCGGCGCCGACGTTGCCGGGAAACACGCCGCAGCCGAGGCCGGGGAAGCGGGTCTCGGGGCCCAACTGCCAGACGGGGACGCCGGGCAGGGCCTGGCCGAGGACGAGCGCGCGGCGGACCCCGAGACCGAGCGTGACGGTGTCGCTGGAGGTGATGCCGCCTTTGGCGATCAGGTAGCGCGGGGCGACGGCGAGGTGGCGCACGAGCTGGATCAGTGCGTCGGAGACGCGGCGACCGATGGCGAGGCTGGCGGCGGCGTCGGAGCCGGCGATGAGCCGGCGGCTGGTGTAGACGACGGTGTCGTGGCCGGCGGCGAGGGCGGTGTTGAGCGCGGACAACGCGGCGGCAAGGGTCGGTTCGCGGCGTGAGTCATCGAGGAGAGCGCCGACGTCGACTTCGATGGGCGTGACCGCGGAGGTCGCGAGCAGGGCGGAGAGCTGTGCGCTGGTTTTCGGCACGTAGGAGCCGACGAGCGTGAGGCCGCCGTGGGCGCCGGGCAGGCTGAACGCGGCGGGCGCAAGCAGCGCGTGCTGCGGCGACTGGCCGATGCGCGCGGCGACGAAGCCGGCGGCGGTGCGGAAAAGAAATCGGGCGCCGGCGGCCTCCGCGGCGAGCGTGGCGGCGGCGAAGACCTCGATGTCGCTCGGTGCGGCGGCGTTGACGACGCAGACGGAGCCGCGCGGGAGGGCGCGAAGTTTCGCGGCCACGGCGAGCGGACCGCCGGTGCGAAGGAGATCGAGGGGGATTGTCGCGACGTCGGCGGCGCGGGTGCGGCCCGCGGTCTTTTCCTCGACGTAAGCGGGCAAGTGCGAGCTGCGGTAGCCGAATGCCGGGTCGCGCGCGAACGGTGTCCCGGCTGCCGGCACGAGCCGGTCGCCCTCGGCGACGTAGTGGGTGTCGTTGACCGTGTAACGTCCGCCGGCTTCGAAATACGGCGTGAGAAACGTCGCGTCGAACGGGCCGAGGACCGCGGCAAGCGTGTCGGTCTCGAGCGGGTAGTGGCCGCGGAGAGTGGAGTCGCTGCGGCTCGCAGCGGTGAAGGCGCGGCCCGTGGCGGCGGAGGCCGCGCGGAGATTCGCCGCCAGCCCGAGGTGGAGGGCGCGCGAGGCCGGCGCGGTGAGGCTGCGGGAATTCGTGAGGATGTAAAAACAGGCGGGCGCGGCGGAGAGCTCGGCCGCGAGGGTCGCGACATCCCACGCCGTCACCACGGCGACATCCCGCACGGTCTGCGTGCCGGTGGGATCGTCGTCGAGGACCACGAGGGTGCGGCCGGAGGCGGCGGCAGCGGCGGCGTTGGCCGGGAGCAGATCGGCCGGCCAGACGGGCGGGAGCGCGGCAAACGTCGCGCTCTTGGACGGGAACGCGGGGACGGGATCAGGCACCGGTGACCTCGACCTGGATATTCTGGGTGGCGGCCTTGGCCATGAATAGCGCGCGCTTGCCCTGCGTGCCCTGGTGCGGCGCCGTGTCGCCCGCCAGCCCCGCGATCCGCAGCTCGACGCGCGCGACCCCCACGTCGGCGACGCGGAGGCAGACGTGGTGGAGGCCGGGTCCGTGCTGCGCCAGCCACGAGCGCAGCGGATGGTCGGGCGTGAGCGGTTCGACGAGTTGCAGGTGGGTGTTGCCGAGGTCGAGATGCGTGAGGCGGACGGCGCCGCCGTTCACGACCTCGCTGCACACGACCGGAAAACCGAGCCGGTCGCGCCAGATTTTCAACGCGTCCTCGGTGGAGGGCACGCAGATCGCGACGTGGTCGAGGCCCTGGTGGCGCATGGGGGAAAAAAGGGGGCCGGCCGGGGAGCCGACGTTTCGAGGGCTATTTGGCGCCGGGGGTGTGTCCGGTAATTTCGGCGAGGAGGCGGAAGAAGCCGGCCTTGCGCGGCGAGCTGATGGTCCAGTTGGCGGGAATGCTCTGGTAGCCGTCGGCGTAGCCCTCGCCCTTCATGCGGAAATCGAAATAACCCCAGCCGCAGTATTCGCCGACGGCGGCGGTGAAGTTGTTGTCGGGGACCTCGAAGTTGAAGTGGTCGTCCTCGTTGTAGAAAATCGGTTTGGGCGTGTAGCCGGCGACCTTGCGCGTGAGCCGGACGATCTCGGCGATACGCTTCGGATCGCTGACGCCGTTGCCGTGGAGCAGCAGGTAGTCGGAGGAGCGGACGACGTTTTCGAGCGGGACCTTGTTGCCGCCGTAGGAGGTGCTGACGAGGAGGCGGCGTCCGTCGGGGGCTTTGGTATTCTTCACGCGCTCGATGAGCTCGTGCACGCGCTCGGGCTGCAGAATCTTGTGGTCATAGCTGACGTTGCACTCGTTGTTCACCTCGATGATCACGTTGCGCCAGCCGTGATCGAGGACCCAGCGGGTGGCATTATCGACGGCGCGGATGACGGCGGCTTCGTCGGCGAGACGTTGGTCCTGACCGAAATAAAAGTAGCCGAGCACGACGACCATGCCGAGGTCGTCGGCGAAATCGATGACGCGCTTCATGCGCGCGAGATACTCGGGGAGGAGCGTGCCATCGGCGCGGAAGGCGTTGTTGAT
>JBILLY010000767.1:0-3114 GCA_044375835.1 Opitutaceae bacterium | reverse complement strand
GGGACGGAAGATCTGATCGTGGGCACGGTGCGGGCGCTGGCGGCGCAGGCCGCGGCGAAATGAGCGGCGGGCGGTTGGGGCGGATCGCGGCGGCGGCGATGCTGCTGGCGGCGGCGGCACCGGCGGCCGGCTACAAGGAGGTGCCGCCGCCGGCCCGGGTGGTGCTGCCGAAGGCGTTGTCGCCGGCGGACTCGCTCGCGGCGATCGCGGTGCCGGACGATCTCGTGGTGGAACTGGTCGCGGCGGAGCCGACGGTGCTGGATCCGATCGACCTCGCGTGGGATGCGGCGGGGCGCCTCTGGGTGGTGGAGATGGCGGACTATCCGCAGGGCATGGACGGGAAAGGCAAGCCCGGCGGGCGTATCCGGGTGTTGGAGTCGACGCGCGGCGACGGCGTCTACGACAAGGCGACGCTCTTTGCCGACGGCCTGCGCACGCCCACGAGCGTGCGGCCGTGGGGACGCGGGGTGTTGACGGTGGCGGTGCCGGACCTCGTGCTGCTTGAAGACACGGACGGCGACGGCCGGGCGGATCGGCGCGAGGTGTTGTTCACGGGATTGGCGGAAGGCAACGAGCAGCACCTGGCGAACGGACTGCAGTGGGGCCTCGACGGCTGGCTGTATCTGGCCAACGGCAACAGCGGGGGAAAGATCGCGTCGGCCCGGGGCGGCCCGGTCCTGGATGTGGGCCAGCGGGATTTCAGGGTTTCGATCGCGACCGGTGCGGTGGAGGTGCTGGCGGGACGCTCGCAGACGGGGCTGAACCGGGACGACTGGGGCAACTGGTTCGGCGGGAACAATTCGAATCCGATCTGGCACTACGCGCTCGAGGACCGATATCTGCGGCGCAACCCGCATTTCGTGCCCCCGGCGGCGACGGTGCCGGTGTCGGCGGTGCCGGGCGCGGCGCGGGTTTTTCCGCGGAGCGAGACCTTGGCGCGCTTCAACGATCCGCACGGGTTCAATCATTTCACGTCGGCCTGCGGGACGATGATCTATCGCGACGATGCGCTCGGCGCGGGCTATGCGGGCAATATCTTTGTCTGCGAGCCGGTGCACAATCTGGTGCACCGCGAAGTCCTGCGCCCGGCGGGCGCGACCTTCCGGAGCGAGCGGGCGGCGAGCGAGCGCGAGGCGGAGTTCATGGCGTCGAAGGACCCGTGGTCGCGGTTTGTCGCTGTGCGGGCGGGACCGGACGGCGCGCTGTATGTGGCCGACATGTATAGGCTGGTGGTCGAGCACCCGAAGTGGATTCCGGACGCGTGGCAGAAAGAACTGGGCAACGTGCGAGCCGGCGACGACAAGGGGCGCATCTATCGGGTCCGAAAGAAAGGCGCGCCCCTGCGGCCGGTGCCGCGGCTGGATCGAGCGGATGCGGCGACGTTGGTGGCGACGTTGGCGTCGCCGAGCGGCACGGTCCGGGATCTGGCGCAGCAGGAACTCGTGCAGCGCGGCGCGGCGGTGGGCGACGGCGCGAACGCGGCGCTGGCGGCGATGGTGCGGACGGCGGCGTCGGCCCCGGCGCGCGCGCAGGCGTTGTGGACGCTGCAGCTGCGCGGGGCGCTGACGGCGGAGCTGGTGCGGGAGCGGTGCGACGATCCGCATCCGGGCGTGCGGCGGCAGGCGGTGCGGCTGAGCGAGCCGTGGCTGGCGCGGGGGCACGAGGCGCTGGGCGCGGCGGTGGTGCGCGCAGCGGAAGATCCGGACGCAGGGGTGCGGCAACAGGCGGCCTATGCGCTCGGCGAAATGAAGCCGGAGGCGGGCGCAGCGACGGGGGCGGCGCTGGCGCGGTTGCTGCGGTCGGACGAGGACAAGTTTGTGCGGGCGGCGGCGATGAGTTCGGCGCTGCCGAATGCGAGCGCGGTGTCGGCGGCGGTGCGGGCGGGCGCGCGCGCCGACGATCCGGTGGTGCTGGAACTCGCGACCGCGACGGCGAACGCGCAGGCGTTGGCGGGGATTTTGGTCGAACTCGGCACGCAGGCCCGGACGGAAGGGGCGGAGCGGCTGCGGCAGTTTCGCACGCTCGGGCAATTGTTGGATTTTCTGCAGCGCGGCGGCAAATCGCTCGCGCAGTTGCCGGCGAGTCCGGAACTCAAGACGGAGGCGGCGCTCACGGCGGCGGACGGCGTGTTGGCCGCGGCGCGAACGGCAGCGACGGATGCGCAGGCGCCGGAGTCGGAGCGCGTCGCAGCGGTGGCGTTGCTCGGGCGCGGACGCTCGAAGCAGGCGGAGGATTTGGAGCTGCTGGCGGGGCTTCTCGCGCCGCAGACGCCGGTGGAGGTGCAAGTGGCGGCCGTGGCCAGTGTGGCGCGCCTGAATCGGCCGACGATGCCGGAGAAATTGTTGGCGGGTTGGGCCGGGCATGGACCGAAGGTGCGGGCGGCGGTGCTGGATGCGCTGCTGACGCGGGCGGCGTGGGCGCAGGCGCTGCTCGACTGGCTGGAAAAGGACCGGACCCGGGCGGCGCAGATCGATGCGACGCACCGGGTGGCGTTGACGCAGCACGCGAACGCCAAATTGGCCGAGCGCGCGACGGCACTGTTGTTGGCCGGAATTGATGCGGACCGAGCAAAGGTGGTGGCGCGTTACACCGAGGCCCTCGGCACGCTGCGCGGCGAGGCGAGCAAGGGCGCCGGGGTGTTTGCGGCGGCGTGCGCGGCCTGTCATCGCTTCGGTCCGACGAGCGGCGGAGCGATCGGGCCGGATCTGGCGACGGTGAAAGACCGGAGCGCGCCATATCTGCTGACGCACATCCTCGATCCGAACCGCGCGGTGGAGGATCGATACCTGCTCTACACGGCGACGCTGAACGACGGGCGGACGGTGGTGGGGACGCTGGCAGGTGAGGCCGGGGGAAGCCTCACTCTCCGTGGGCTCGACGGCGCCGAGCAGGCGGTGCTGCGGCAGGACGTGCGTTCGCTGGTGAGCACGACGCGGTCGCTCATGCCGGAAGGGCTGGAAGCGGCGATCGACGAGCAAGCGATGGCGGATTTGGTCGCGTTTTTGGCCGGGCGGCTGCCGTAAGGAGGCGGCGGAGGGGCGATACCACTGACCACTGGGTTGGAATCGGCTGCCCGCCGCCACAGGCCTCGAGCCGACTTACGACTTACCCATG
>JBILLY010000087.1:0-10701 GCA_044375835.1 Opitutaceae bacterium | reverse complement strand
CGCCGACTCGATCTCCAGCAACTCCGCCGGCAACTTCAAACAGTTCGACCAGCTCTGGATCGGCATCAGCGATCTCACCGGCGACGTGAAATATCTCACCTCGCCCTACTCGACGCTCAGCACCGTCTGGCAGGACGTCGTCTCCACGACGTCCAAGGGCTACGAATTCTCGCTCACCGCCAACGCCACCGAGCGCTGGCGCCTCACGCTCAACGGCAGCCGCCGCGGCGACAACACGACCTCCGCCCGCGGCGTTTTTATCAACCGCTACATGGCCGAGTATATCCCGCTCATCAAAGCCAACCCGGCGTGGATGGCCGCGCCGACCGCCGGCAACCTCAGCGTCGCGCAGCGCGTCGCCGACCTCGAGACGACCCTCGTCAACTTCAACGCCATCCGCAACAGCCCCTCCGCGAACTTCGCCTCGCAGTGGACGCTGAACCTGATCCAGAGCTACGACTTCGCCGCGCCCGGTTTCCTCCGCGGCGTTTCCGTCGGCGGCTCAATGAACGCCCGCGGCCAAGCCATCAACGGCTTCGCCGTCGACTCCGCCAACGTCCTCGATCCGACCCGTCCCTACCACGCCCCGGCCTACGCGACCTTCGGCACCTGGGTTTCCTACAAGCGCAAACTCTTCCGCAACCGCATCGATTGGCGCCTCCAGGTCAACGTGCGCAACGTGTTCGACCGTCACACGGTTTTCCCGCTCGTCAGCGTCGACTCCCGCGACGGCCGCCACACCCCGGCCGTCGCGATCTACACACTCCGCGAACCGCGCACCTGGCAGTTCACCAGTTCCTTCCGCTTCTGATCCATGCCCGACGCCAGACCGCTCCGCCTCGTAGCCTTCCTCGGCTTCTGCCTCGCCCTCGCCGCCGCCGCGTCCGCCGCCGCTACGGCCGGTCCGGCCCGCCCCAACATCGTCGTCTTCATCGCCGACGATCACGGCATGCTCGACTCGCAGCCCTACGGCTCGCGCGAGGTGCGCACGCCGCACATGGCCCGCCTCGCCGCGGACGGCGTGCGCTTCACCCACGCGTTTGTCGCCTCTCCCTCCTGCGGTCCCAGTCGCACCGCCCTGCTCACCGGCCTCTGGCCCGCGCGCAACGGCGCCGAGCCCAACCACCGGCCCAAGCACACGCACATCGCCTCGCTCCCGCCCGTCCTGCGCGCCCTCGGCTACGAGGTCGCCGCGATCGGCAAGGTCGCTCACGCCACCTACGCCACGGACCACGGCTTCGACCATGCCGAGGGCCCCAATCCCGGCTTCGCCGACACCGCGGCCGTCGCGCGCTTTCTCGCCGCCCGCGATCCCGCCAAGCCGCTCTGCCTCTTCGTCGGCACCCGCCACCCGCACACCGTCTGGAGCCAGGACGCCGCCTACGATCCCGCCGCCGTCCGTCCGCCGCCCACCCACGTCGACACCCCGGTCACGCGCGCCGAGCGCGCCCGCTACCTCACCGACGTCACCAAGGCCGACACCTTGCTCGGCGAGGTCCGCGCCCTCGCCCGCGAAAAACTCTCCGCCGATACGCTCTTCGTCTACACCGCCGACCACGGCGCCGCGTGGCCCTTTGCGAAGTGGACACTCTACGACGCCGGCATCCGCACGTCGTTGCTCGTCGCCTGGCCCGGCCGCATCGCCCCCGGAACCGTCAGCGACGCCATGGTCTGCTGGCCCGATCTGCTGCCCACCTTCATCGAACTCGCCGGCGGTCGGGTTCCCGCCGGCCTCGACGGTCGCTCCTTCGCCGCGGTGCTCCGCGGCACCGCCACCGCGCACCGCGACCGCATCTTCGCCACCCACAGCGGCGACGGCGACTACAACGTCTACCCGATCCGCGCCGTCCGCACCCGCGAGTGGAAATACATCCGCAACCTGCACCCCGAATTCCAGCAGCACACCCACATCTCCCGCTCCACCGGCCCCAGCGGCCTCGTATACTGGAAAACCTGGGTCGACGCCGCCGCGCGCGATCCCGCCGCCGCCGCCATCGTGCAGCGCTACAGCGTGCGACCCGTCGAGGAACTCTACGACCTCGCCGCCGACCCGCACGAGCAGCGCAACCTCGCCGCCGACCCGCGCCACACCGCCCGCCTCGCCGCACTGCGCGCCGACCTCGATGCGTGGATGCAGCAACAGGGCGACACGCAGACCGTCTTCGGCCAACCCCTGCGGGTCGGCGAGCCTGCCACCCTCCTCACCCCGCCCGGAGGAAAGAAAAAGGCGCCCTGAGCCGGCCGGCCGCCGGCCCGACGTTTCCGCTGCGATTACACGCTTTCCAAGGTCCGCCCGCTTTTATGTGCTCCCCCCTATGCTTACCGATCTGAAACGCGAAGCCTACGAGGCCAACCTCGCCCTCGTCCGCCACGGGCTCGCCTGTCTCCCCCAGTTTGCCAGCGCGTCGGCCATCGACCGCAGTCTGGGCATCTTCGCGATCACGCCCCACGGCGTCGACTGCGCCGAACTCCGCGCGCGCGACATGATTCTGGTCGACCTCGACGGCAAGGTCCTCGAAGGCCGCCTCCGCCCCTCCTCCGACACCCCGACCCACCGCCGGCTCTACATCGGCTTCAAGGCCGTCGGCGGCATCGCCCACGCGCACTCGCCCCACGCCACCTCCTTCGCCCAGGCCGCGCGGGCGATCCCCATGCTGGGCACCACGCACGCCGACTTTTTCCAGGGCGATGTGCCCGTCACGCGCAAGCTCACGGAATTCGAGGTCAGCGGCGCCTACGACTGGGAAACGGGCAACGTCATCGTGGAGCGCTTCCTCGCCGACGACCTCGACCCGCTCGACTACCCCGGCGTCCTCGTGCAGCGCCATGCGCCGTTCACCTGGGGCCCGTCGGCCGCCCACGCCGTCGATGCCGCCGCCGCGCTCGAGGTCGTCGCCCAGATGGCGATGCTCTCCCTCCAACTCGCCCCGAAGCTGCGCCCGGTCGAACCGGAACTGCTGCCGAAAACCGTCCGCCGCCGCGGGCCGACCGCCGTCGCGCCGGTCGCCGCGCCGAAGTGACGCGACGGCGCCGGCCCGCCGCGCCCGTTCAGGTCTTCCGCACCATCCGCGCCATCGACTCCTCCGGGTTCAACCCGGTAACGGCGCTCACGTCGACCCACGCGAGATCCTTCGATTCGTTCGTGATCCGGAGCGGGATCGCCGGATCGGCCTCGAACCGGAACCGCAGGTCGTAGTGATAGTGGCCCGGCTCGCCCTTGCGCTCCGGAATCCAGTGCCGGTCGACGTCGAATATTGCCGTGCCGATCGCCCGCACTGCGGGCAAACCCGACTCTTCCTCCGCCTCACGCCGCGCCACCGCGAGCAGGTCCGGATCGCCGTCGGCGTGCCCGCCGAGCTGCAGCCATTTATCGAGTTTCCGGTGATGGGTCAGCAACGCCCGTGTCCCATCGGGACTCACGACCCACGCCGATCCGGTGAGGTGACCCGGCGCGCAGGTGCGCAACAGGCAGTCGGCGTGCGCTTCGACAAACGCGATCGTCGCCGCAGTCATGGCCGCCTCGTGGGCATCAAGTGCGCACGCAGCGTGGGCGCGCAGAAGTTGGAGAACAGCAGTCCGGTGCATCGCGCCTAGCTCGGCCACCGCGATGCAGTCCGGCGATGCAAATCGCGCGTCAGTCGCTCCCAGTGTTCGCCAAGGGCACCGTCGCGACGCCAATTTCCTTCCGGATGAAGCAGGCACGCGGCGCGTCCGCACCCGAGCGCGCGTAGGTGACGCCTCCACCCTTCGCACCCAACTGGAACGCCTCGGTAGCGCCATGCTGCGCCGTAAAGCACGCTTGCGCCCGTGGCTTTGCGCCGGCTTCCCTCACCCGCCCCATGAAAGCCCTCCTGCTCACCGCGCCCTCGAAACTGGACTACGTCGACTTCCCCGCGCCGACGCCGGCCGACGACGAAGTCGTCGTGCGCGTGCACGCCTGCGGCATCTGCGGCAGCGATATCCATGGCTGGGATGGCTCCACCGGCCGCCGCCGGCCGCCGCTCATCATGGGCCACGAGGCGTCCGGCGAGATCGTCGCGACCGGTCCGCGCGTCACCGGCTGGCGCGCCGGCGACCGCGTCACGTTCGACTCGACCATCTCGTGCGGCGCCTGCCGTTTCTGCGCCGCCGGCCAAGTCAACCTGTGCGAAAACCGGCGCGTCGTCGGCGTCGCGCCCGTGGAGTATCGCCAGCACGGCGCCTTCGCCGAGCAACTCGCGATCCCGGCCCGCATTCTTTACAAGCTGCCCGACACCCTGCCGTATGACCAAGCCGCGATGGTCGAACCGGTCTCGATCGCCGTGCACGCCGTGCAACGCACGAAGATCGCCCCCGGCTCCACCGCCGTCGTGATCGGCAGCGGGATGATCGGCCTCTTGGTGATCCAGACCCTGCGCTGGGCCGGCGCGAAGAACATCGTCGCCGTCGACCTGGCCGACAATCGCCTTGAACTGGCCCGTCGCCTCGGCGCCACGCACACGATCAACTCCGGCCGTGAAGACGCCGCCGCGGTGGTGAACACGCTCACGGGCGGCCTCGGCGCCGACACCGCGTTCGAGGTGGTCGGCTTCACGCCGACGCTGAACCTCGCGCTCGCGACGCTGAAGCGTGGCGGCACCTGCGTGCTGGTGGGCAACCTCTCGCCCAAGACGCAGGATTTCCCGCTGCAAGCCGTGGTCACGAAGGAGATCACGATCACCGGCTCCTGCTCGAGCGCGGGCGAGTATCCGCTTTGCCTGGACCTGATCGCCCGCGGCGAGATCGACGTGAAGCCGATGATCGAAGCCGTGGTTCCGCTCGCCGAAGGCGCCGGCTGGTTCGAAAAACTCAGCGCCAAGGACGGCGGAAAATACATGAAGGTCATTCTGGCGCCCTGAGCGGGTTCCGGGAGCGAGCGCGTCGATCACCCGCGCTCCGAGTTCACCTCAGCGACCCGCGCCGCACCGGGTGCCGGTTTACGTTCACGGATCGGGCGCAAACCCATCCTCGGATCCGGGGTAGATGCGGTAGCGTCCGATGCGCTGGGTGCCCTCCCGCACGTTGTAGAGTTCGATCACGCGGGTGAGTTCCACCAGGCCGATCCGGCCGTCTCGGTTGGTATCGGCCGTGTGATAGGCCAGCAACGACGGCGTTCCGGGTGGAGCCAAGTCCGGTGCAAAACCGTCCTCGCCTGCAATCTCGGTCCGGTAGGCCCCGGTCCTCACCGCGCCGGTGCGGGCGTTGAACAACTGGACCATCCGCAACAGCTCGATCAGGTCGATCCGCCCGTCCTGCGAGGTATCGGCGCTGTGAATCTGGGGGGCACGGTTGATGATCAGCGCGGCCGGAAAGACCGCGGTGGCGGCGAGCGCGGCGTGCTGGAAAGAAGCACCGAGCGTGCGCGGTCCGGCTTCGCCCGCCGGCACCGCGAGGCGAAACGCAAATCGATGGGCCCCGGCCGGGAGTTGCGCCCACCGCCACACCAGCGGTCCCGCCGACCCGGTCGGTGGACGTGCGGTCGCGGCGACGACATCGTCGCTCGCCAACGTCCATCCGGCCGGCAATTGGGCCGTCCAGATCACATCGGTCGCGGCTGCGGCCAAATGGAGCACCGCGCTGATGGTCAAGGAGTGGCCCGGCAAATAACCGGGACCGATGACCGCATGGGCGGAATTGTCCCGCGAGGTAACCGTCAGGCGCGCCGACCAGGCCGGCCCGTAGCCGCCGGTGGTATCGGCCAGACGCACGCTGTAGAGTCCGGCATCCGCGACTTGCGCGGCGCCGAGCCTGAAGGTCGGGCCGGTGCCGCCCGGCAGGGCTGCCGAGTCCTTGCTCCACAAAAAGCGCGGCGCCGGCGAGCCGACGGTCACCACGCCAAACGAGGCCGGCATGCCCGCGGCGACGGTCACCGAAACGGGCGGCGAAATCACGACGGGAAGGGTTTCCGGCATCTGTCCGTTCTCGATCTCGAAAACCTCGATCAGGGCGAGGCCGGGAACCTCGCTGCTCACCTGGATACTGGCGACTCCGGCAACCCCGGGCACAAACGCCACGACGGCGTCCCGGCTGTCCGCCGGAATCGGCTGCGCTCCGCCTTGGGCCGCCAGCGACACCAACCGCGCCTCTCCCGCCCAGTCGTCATTCTCCGCCAGGCGGGTCTCCCCGGCAAAAATCGCCAACTTGGGATTCGGGACAGCGTCGGTGTGGCCGAGGCTCGGCCCAAGCGCGCGCACCAAGTAGGTTCGGCCGGGGTTGGGTGCCCGCAAAGCCAGCGCCTGCACCAAGGGTGCGCCCGGACCGACCCGCCCATGCGTCGCAGCATACGCCAGGCGCGGCAACGTGTCCGCCTCGTAGATCTGCAACAGCGCCACCCCGGCTCCCTCGTCCAGGCCGACGCTCACGCGATACGAACCCGGGTTGAACGACGCGAGCAGCGCAGCATCCCGACTGCCGGCGGCCAGCGGCAGTGCACCCAATCTGGCCGCGGTCACCGCAAGTTCGGCGGCGTTGGGGGCTTCGCTCCAGTCGTCGTTCGCGGCCACCTCGCTGCCGCTGTCGAGCGCGACGACCCTGATGCGGGGATTTGCCGCGGCGCCGGCCACGCCGCTCGCCGTCAGCGCGGGTCCGAGTGCACGGATCAGAAACACCTTCGGCACCGAACCGGCGACGGAGAAAGATCCCTGCAGCCCGCCCGGACTTCCCGCGTCCCGCGAGTCCACGGCCATAATTCCGCCCTGCGGCGGCGTCACCCTGAGGCGGATCGGAGGACTCGCGTGTGTTCCCGTCGGGCCATACAACACCAAGGTATACTCGCCGGCATCCGTCGCCCGCGCCGCGGCGACCGTGAGCGCCGCCGACGTCCCGCCGGCCACCGCGACACCGTTCCGGAACCACTGGTAGGTATACGGTCCGGCGCCGGAGAAGTCGGCGATCAGCGTCGCAGTCCCGCCGCTCGCCACGCTGTAGGGCGAGGCGCCCGCCGCGAACACCGGGGAAACGCCGCGCGTCACCGAGAGCCCCGGACCGTCGTCGGACGCGACCAGAAGTTGGCCGGAATCCAGCAGGAGAAGGGTCCCCGGACTCGAAGTGAATCCCGTGATCCGGAAAGATTCGTCCCGTTGGCCGTCGGCGCGCAACCGCGCCATCGGCCCTACATCGGGAAAGCCCGGCAAACTGCCGCGCCAATTGCGCACGATCAAGCGCCCGTCTTCCTGCAGCAGGAACGGCGGCGAGGAAACGGACTGGCCCGCGGCGGAGAACGCCGGATCGACCTCCAGATCGCGCGTGACCCTGATGATCCCCGCCCCCACGTGGAGCATGACTCCGCCGAACGGATGCAGCGCGATCCGCTGGAAACCGGATTCACCCGGTGCGCCGAGACTCTTGTCGAAGGCCCCGTTCTCTCCGACCCGGACAAGCCAGGCGGGCGGGCGGCCGTGTATCGACAGGGTGGATGCCGAGGTCAGCCAGATCCTGCCGTCGGGCGCCCGCACCGCCGCGTAGGGCACCGTGTTCGGACCGGCATCGAACGCACTGTCCACGAGTCCCGTGGGCAGCACTCGCCGCAGGAAGGGCTCCGTGCCGGTCGAGCCGTCCAGCCCCACGAGAGCCTGCGACTGCGGCAGGTTAACCAGTAGGTGCGGCGGCCCCTTGGCCCCGGCCGTAAAGTCGAACATCTCGTCCGCCGTGCCATCCGCTTTTAGCCGGACAACCCAGCTCCGGGTGATGCCGTTGTAGGTCGTGAAGGCGCCCGTCAGCCAAGCCCGCCCGTCTCCGATCGACACTATTTGCTGCACTTCCGCGTTTGCCCCTGCACCCGTCGCATTGAAGGACGGATCGAGGCTGAGATCGGCGTTCAGGCGTCCGACATTCTGCGCTCCCAACCGGCCGCACAGTGCATCGAAGCGACCGCCCACCAAAATTTTCCCGCCCGGCAGCGCCGTCAACGCGTTCACTTTCCCCGGCACCATCACCAGGACGTTGGGCGAAGCCTGGAGCACCGCTTCGGCGTTTACCCGCGCCAGCCGCTGCCGGATCGAGCCGTTTATCCGCGTGAAATATCCGCCCAGCACCACGGTTCCATCCGGCAAGGGACGAATCGCCGCGACCGTGTTGTTGGGTTGGGCCAGGGCCTGCGTGGCGCGCGTGCCGTCGGCCCGCAGGCGCAGCAAAGGCCCGCTGCTTTCGTTGTTGAACGAGGTGATCGGACCTCCGATCAGCCACGTCCCCGCGGGTTCGGCCGCCAAATCGTAGGGCACCTGCGCCAGGCCTGTCCCCAGATTCGCCGCAAACGCTTCGTCGAAAGTCCCGTCGGCCGCCAACCGCCCGAGTCCCGGCGAGACGATGCGCTCCAGCCCGACCGCCTTCCGCTTGTAGTAGCTGGAAAAGTATCCGCCGAAGAGGATCGAGTCGTCCGCCGCCACGGCGACGGCGGACACGGCGTTGTCCGGCCCCGGATTCGGATTGAACGAGGCATCGAATCCGCCCGTGGCCGTCAGCCGGGCGAGATTCAAGCGCGGCGTCGCTCCGGACAGCGTGAAGTAACCTCCGAGCAGGATCCGGTCCTGACTGTCCACGGCGAGCGCCAGCACGCCCCCGCCGGTCACGCCGATGTCCACGAGTTGCGCCGTGTCCACCTTGGCCCCGGTGGCCGAGAACCGCGCGAGATAGCCAGTCGGAATATCGGACCGGTAGGGCCAGCCGCTGAACAGACCACCGACCACGAGAGTGCCAGTCGATTGCAGGGCGAGGGCACGGACGACCCCGTTCGGGCGCACCGAGTCGGGCAACGCGGTGTCGACCGAGCCGTCGGCATTCAGCCGCAGCAAGTGGCCGTAGGTCTTTGCGCCCGCGGGCACGTAAGGAATGTCTCCGCCGACCCAGAGCTTTCCATCGGCGGTGGGCTGGATCGCGTAGGCTGTGCCGCGCAGGCCGATCGGTTTAAAGTTCGGATCAAGGGAGCCGTCCGCCAGGAACCGGGCCACGAGACTGCGTGGCTGCCCCTGGATCGAACTAAAAGTCCCGCCGACGAAGAACCCGCCGCCCGGTGCCGCCTTCACCGTCATGACCCATCCGTCCACCACCTCGGCGGCGACATTGATCGATCGGTCCAGTTCGACGTAGCCGGGATAATTTTTCGGCTGAACCCGCAGTTCGCGGCCGGAATGAAGCGTCGTTTTTCCATCCCGAGTCTCGGCCAGCTCGTAAAATCCCGCATCACCGCGGGTCGCGGCGGCCAACGCAAAGTTCGACCGGGTGGCCCCCGGAATATCGTTTCCATCCAATCGCCATTGATAGGTCGCACCCGGTGTCGCGGAAGCGGCCGCCGCCTCGAACGACGTGCCGGCCGTCACGCGCTGCACCGGCCAGCCGACGGCGGCCGTCGACGCTGGAACCACCGTCAAATGAGCCGCCGGTGTTTCCACGGAACCGAACAGATTCGAAATCCGCACCGCATACAGGCCTGCATCGGAGGAGCTGACGGAATTCAGGCGCAGAACGGAGTCATTCACCCGAGGGTTCGGGAACCAGTTCTTCAAGTCGCGGCCGTTTTGGGTCCACTCGTAGCGGAACGGACCCGAACCGCCATGCGTCGCAGCCAAGGTTACTTGGCTTCCCTCCGGCGCGGTGAGCGACGGCGGTCCCTCGATCAGGATCGGGGGTGTCGCCGCCACCAAGGCATACTCGAGGATCCGGTAGCCAATTTGGGTGCCCGCAACGTCGGCCGCTTCGGTGAGCTCGTCGACCACCAACGCGCCCTTTGCTCCTGCGAAGTGTTCCGAAACGTCGGTCTTCACTCGCCCTTCTGGGCTCACCGCGAAACGAGCCGCCCCACCCCAAGCAGCCCAAATGTGATCCCGGGTGCCAGGCAGCACCGGGACCGGACTACCATCGACCACCTCAAGCAGATTGGCTATGGTTCCATCGTCACGGAGCGCCAGCCCGCGGTTCACCTGGACAACGCGGCGAGCGAGCACGGACGTCGGGTTGGCCAAATCGATCACGCTCCCATCGGCTCGGAGGCCCCAAATGGTCCCCGCGGCGCCGGACACCGCCTCGATGGCGGGCAAGCCTGCAGGCAGCGCGTAAGCCGGGCCACCGATCGTGGTCGACCCCCACGCAACCAGCGTGCCGTCACCACGCAGGGCCACACAGTGGCCCCCGGCCGAAGCAACCTGCACCACGTCCTGGAGCCCGGCAGGAACGTTGAGTGCCCCGTAGCGCGGCTCCCCCCACACCCTGACCCGCCCGGAGGTCGTCACTGCAAATGACAATCCGCCTGCGGCTCCGATTCGCCGCACCGGGCCCAGGTCCGATGGCACGTCGAGTTGCCCGCGACTGTTGCCACCGACTCCTGCCACCTCGCCGTTCCCACGGAGGTAGAGCAGATGCTCGGAGCCGGCGGCGATGGCTGTCACTTCGGTTGCCGCGATCGGCGCCGATAGTCCTTCGAGGGCCTTCCATTCCCATTGGATCACGCGGCCGTCGCGTGGGATGATCACGACCGGAAAGCGGGAGCGCGTGACCAATCCGTCGGCGTCCTGCACCTCCACCTCATACCAGCCCCGATCCGACCGGGCCGCCGCCGGCATCTGCAGCTGCGCTGCCGTCGCACCCGCGATCTGAGATTGCCTCGAATCGGTGGACAGAGACATCCGCGTTGACGGGTAGCCGGTGGGGCGCTTCCGAGGACAGGAGCCGAAGAGCTTGCCGCAGGAAGCG